>JACCWY010000051.1 GCA_013697395.1 Chloroflexota bacterium
TAGCTGCGAAAGTCCTCCAGGATCAGCCGAGTCAGCTCCATGGAGGCACGAGAGGCAGCGCGCGGGATGGAGCCCAGCGCAATGGAGCCCACCGCAATGGAGCCCAGCGCAATGGAGCCCAGCGCAATGGCCTCGCTACGACGCGGTCCGCACCGGCATGATGACGTGGACGTAGTCGTCCTTGCCGATGCCGCGGATCACGCCGGGCGCCAGCGGGCCCGACAGCTCGAGGGCGGCCTCGTCGCTGCCCAGGTTGCTGAGCACGTCGATGAGGTAGCGAGCATTGAAGGCGATGGCCGTCGGCGAGCCTTCGACCGACGCGTCGACCGTGTCGGCGTTGTCGCCAACGTCCGCGGCATGCGCGGTGATGGCGATGCCGGAGCCGTTGGCGTCGTCGCCACCGATCTCGATCTTCACGATGTTCGCGCTGTCGCGGGCGAAGATGCTGGCCCGACGGGTGCCGGCCAGAAAGGCCTCGCGATCGATGACCGCGCGGGAGCTGTGGCTGGCCGGGATGACCGGCTCGTAGTTCGGGAACTGCCCCTCGATGAGACGGCTGACGAGGTCGGTGCCGGTGACGTGGAAGAGGACCTGGCTCTTGTTCGGGGTGACCGTGATCTCGATGGGCGCCTCCGCATCGGGCAGGATGCGCATCAGCTCGGCGTACGAGCGGCCCGGCACCACGATCGTGATCTCCGGGTTCACCGGCTTGTCGAGGGTCAGCGTCCGCACCGCGATGCGGTAGTTGTCGGCCGCGGCCAGCGTCATCCTGTCGCCGGTCAGCTTCGTAAGCACGCCGGTCAGGATGGGCCGGCTCTCGTCCGAGGCGGCGGCGAACACAACCTCGCCGAGCGCCTCCCGCAGGACTCGGGCGTCGACGCTGGTGGCCGGCGCATCGCCGATGGCCGCCACGACAGGGAACTCATCGGCCTCGATGCCCTTGATGCTCGAGCGATTGTTCCCGCAGGTGAGCTTGAGGGTCCGATCCTTCGGCGACAGCGCGAGGTCGATCCGCTGGTTCGGGAGCGATGCCACGAGGTCCGTCAGCAGCCTGGCTGGGACCGTGATCTCGCCCTCCTCGGCGACCTTGCCCGGAACCCAGCAGTTGATCCCGATCTCGAGATTGGTGGCGGTCAGCTTGAGCCCGGAGTTCTCCGTCTTGAGCAGCACGTTGGCCAGCACCGGCAGGGTGGCACGGCTGCTCACCGCGCGGCTGACGGTCGCGAGGCCGCGTGCCAGGTTTTCCTGCATCACCGAGATGTTCATGCCGACCTCACCTGCTGCTCCATGGATCGGATATCCACGGTTCGCTCCATTGCTCTATCGGTCCACCTTCAAAGAATACTCATCCGTCGCCGTCCCTAGTAGGCGTGTGGACGGTGTGGATGAGGGCCCGCTTCGCCTGCTCCGCTGAGCGCGGCCGGCACGTGTCGACAACCCCGCGCGGCCGGCGGATATCCGCCACCTGGTTGCTGGTACGTGGCGGACGAATCGCCCGTCGCTGTGGATGCAGGGTACCGATCGGCCATGGCCGATGGGACGATTGTCCACATCGGCAGCGAGATATCCACCAGAACGGGCCACTTATCCACCAAAACCGATCTTTCGAACCGGCGCGAGCCGAGAACGGGCATCCGACGCCGGATGCTCACTCGGAGTAGATCATCTCCCGCACGGCGCTGATCTCGCGTCGCATCTCGTCGTTCTCCTGGAGCTCCCGCGCGATCTTGTCGTACGCGTGGAGGACGGTCGAGTGGTCTCGACCGCCCAGCTCGGCGCCGATGCGGAGGAGGCTGATATCGGTCTCCTCGCGGATCAGGAACATGGCGATCTGGCGCGGCACGACGATGGCGCGGTCTCGCTTCGACGAGCGCAGCTGATCGAGGTTGACGCCGTAGTAGTCGGCCACGGCGCGGACGATGCGCTGCGGCGTGATCGACTTCTTGCGCGGGTTGTACATGACGTTGGAGAGGACCGCCGACGCCAGCTCGATGTTCACGGGCATGCCGCTCATCGAGGCATAGGCGACGACCCGGTTGAGGGCGCCCTCGAGCTCTCGCACGTTGCTCACCACCTTGCGGGCGATGAAGTCGATGACCTCGGACGGGATCAGGTGGAGCTGATCCTCCGCCTTGCTGCGCAGGATCGCGATGCGCGTCTCCAGGTCGGGCGGCGTCAGGTCGGCGATGAGGCCCCACTCGAACCGGCTGCGGAGGCGCTCCTCCAGGGTCGTGATCGCCTTCGGCGGCCGGTCGGAGCTGAGAACGACCTGCTTGCCGGCTTCGTGGATGGCGTTGAAGGTATGGAAGAACTCCTCCTGCGTCCGCTCGCGCTCGGCAATGAACTGGATGTCGTCGATGAGGAGCACGTCGATGCGCCGATAGCGATTCCGGAAGTCCTCCATCTTCTGCTCGCGGATCGAGTTGATGAAGTCGTTCGTGAACTTCTCGCTCGTCGCGTACAGGATGCGCTTGCGCGGGAACTTGCCGGCCACCGCGTTGCCGATGGCGTGCATGAGGTGCGTCTTGCCAAGCCCCACGCCGCCGTACAGGAAGAGCGGGTTGTACGCGTGCCCCGGACGCTCGGCGACCGACAGCGCCGCCGCGTGTGCCAGGCGATTGGCGCTGCCGACGATGAAGTTGGTGAACGTGTAGCGGCTGTTCAGGTTGATGGCGTTGCCGCCCGCGGAGAGCGGCGGCATCGCGACCCGCGTTTCCTCGTCGACCTGGTCGGGCAGCGGGCCCGAGGCATCGGCGACGATGAACTCGAGCTGAACCGTTCCCCCCACGACCTTTGCCAGCGTCTGGCTGATCAGCGGCCGGTATCGATTGTCGAGCCAGTCCCGTGCGAAACCGTTGGGTGCGGAGATCCGGTAGCGGTTGTCCTCAACCTCCACCAGCTGCGTGTCCTTCAGCCATGTCTCGAAGTTGGCGGGGGAGAGGGAGACCTGCAGCTCGCCGAGGGCGGCGCGCCACACCTGCTTCGCATCCATCAAAACTTGAGAGCTCCGAACCGATCGTGCGGGGTTGCCGCTGGGCTGATGAGTCCGCCTCCGGGCCGAGATCGGACGTCGAGCGGGGCGGTCCGGGCCGGGGGTCGCGCCACTATAGCAGCGGCCGAAACGGCGGGGCAATGGATCGGGACGATCGGCCCCGACGACTTTCCAACCGCACCCTCGATCCTGCGCGGATCGGCCCCGGAATCCCGCACGGGGCGAGGTCGCGGCGTTTGACCCGACACGTGCGCGTCGGTAGAATCGCCAACCAGAGCGAGATGGGCCATCCGGATTCGCGCGCAGGCTGGCGGAACGCCAGCCGTTCGTGTGTTTGGCCGGCCGCTCGCGAACGCTGAACGAGGAACGGCACGCAGCCATGAAGAGGACGTATCAGCCCAAGAAGCGCGCGCGCAAGCGCGAGCATGGCTTCATGGCCCGGATGGCGACAAAGGGCGGTCGCCGCGTGCTCGCTCGTCGTCGGGCCAAGGGGCGCAAGCGGCTGACCGTCTGACCGCCGAGGAGCCTCTCGAGACCGTGGCCGCGCTGCCGATGCTTCGGCGCCGGGCGGACTTCGAGGCGATCGGCCGTCATGGAAACGCGCGATCGACCTCGCTGCTGGTCCTCCGCCGGCTGAGGACCGAAGGGGTCGTGACGCGAATCGGGCTGTCGACACCCCGGACGCTTGGCGGCGCCGTTCAGCGCAATCGGGTGCGACGTCGCCTGCGGAGCCTGCTCCGCGAGCGGATCGGACGGATCGGTCCCGGCTGGGACCTCCTGCTGATCGCGCGGCCGGCCGCGGGCGACGCCAGCCAGGCGGAGCTGGGAGCGGCGATCGACGTCCTCCTGGCACGATCGGAAATCGGTTGACGGATGAAGCGAATCGGCCGGAACGTCGGATTGGGACTGATCATCGCGTACCAGAAGCTGACTGGCTGGATGCCACCGAGCTGCCGGTACTCGCCGACCTGCTCGCACTACACCTACCAGGCCATCGAGCGCCACGGGCTGCTGCGAGGAGCGTGGATGGGCGCGAAGCGCATCGGTCGCTGCAACCCGTTCCATCCGGGCGGCTATGACCCGGTCACCTAGAAGAGTGAGAGCAATGTGACCCCGATCATCGGTGCGGGCTTTCTGGGGATCGAGTCCTTCACGCCGCCCTGGGACGTCTTCTTCCTGCCGCTCTTCAACCTGCTCGTCTTCCTGTACCTGATCCCGTTCTTCGACTTCGCGCTGGCGATCATCGTCTTCACCATCGTCATCCGCACGATCCTGGCGCCCCTCTTCGTGCGCCAGATCCGCTCGCAGAAGGAGATGCAGCGGATGCAGCCGCTGGTCCGCGAGGTCCAGCGCAAGCACAAGGGCAACCGCCAGAAGGTCGCCGAGGAGACGATGGCGCTCTACAAGGAGCACGGCGTCAACCAGTTCGGCGGCTGCCTTCCGGTCGTGCTCCAGCTGCCGATCCTGTTTGCCCTGTACCAGGCGCTCATCCGCGCCTCGGGCGTCATCACCGGCTTCACCGTCAACGACGGGAATCGCGCGGCGTTCACCGCGCTCGAGGAAGCCAACGTCGTCTCGGCCGTTGCCGGCCAGGCCAACACGTACCAGGTCGCCTTCGAGGGCGCCTGCAACCTGCCCGCGTACAGCCAGCTGCCGCAGTTCCTGCCGCTGAACTGCCAGCTCATCGCCCCGGTCAGGCTGACGGAGCCGGTCAACACCGCGGTCGGCTGGCTGCTGAACCTCGACCTCGCCCGGGTCGATCATGTCTTCGCGATCCCGCTCTTCGGGTTCGCGCTCTCGTTTCTGGCCGTCATCGCCGCGATCCTGCAGTTCGTGCAGGTCAAGATGACGAGCCCCCGTCCGAATGCGGACGACCCGACCGCCTCGATGACGAGCACGATGACCTACACGTTCCCGCTGCTCACGATCATCTGGGGCGGCATCTTCCCGTCTGGCCTGATCCTGTACTGGATCGTCTACACCGCGTACCTGGTGGTACAGCAGTTCCTCATCATGGGCTGGGGCAACCTCTTCCCGCTCTTCGGCTGGCAGCCCGCGTGGGCGCCCTCGCCGGATGCGGGCATGGTGTCCGCGTCGCGTCCGAAACGCACCGACGACGACGCCGCCGCATCGAAGGAAGAGCCCAGGCCCACCCCCTCCCGCGCCCCCGCAGCCGTCGGCAGCCGCACCAATCCACGGCAGGCCAACCGATCTAAGGGGAGCGCCAAGCGACGAGGCAGAAAGCGATGACCTTCCGCGAGTTCACCGGCAAGAATGTTGAAGAGGCGATCCGCGCCGCGATGGCGGAATTCAGCTCGGACCTGGGGGAGCTCGACATCGAGATCCTGGCCCAGGGCAGTCGAGGCGTGCTGGGCGTGGGCGCAGAGGATGCTCGCATCCTGGCCGCGCCGAAGTCAGCCGTCGCCGCGGCCGACTCGGTCCGGGTCGAGCGGGGTCGTCCCGAGCCGTCGTCCCCGGAGCCGGCCCAGGCCGAGCCGAGCCGAACCCCGGACGACGAGCGCACCCTGACCGATGTGCCATCGTCCGAGGCGAGCGAGGCGAGCGAGGCGAGCGAGGCGAGCG
>JACCWY010000088.1 GCA_013697395.1 Chloroflexota bacterium
AACCTGGGCTGGGCGACGGTGACCACCGATCCAGCTCGCGCCCATGAGCTATACGCCGAGAGCATCGACGCCTACCGCAAGCTCGGCGCCCCGCCCCCGATCGGACACGCACTGATCGGGATCGCCATGCCCGAGATGCGGTTCCGCGACATCGGAGCGGCAAAGCGACACCTCGAGGAGGCGGCGACGGTGTTCCATGCGGCGGGCGATGAAAGCTCGGCATTGATCGCCGACGGACTCTCTGGCGTCTGCCTTCGTCTCGAGGGCGATCTGGCCGCCGCCCGCCAACGCTACGTCGACGTGCTCGCGCGCGCAGAGGCAATGAACGTCCACATCGCGCTGGGGCTCCCGCTTCAAGCTCTTTCAGATCTCGCGCTTCTGCAGGGCAACCCTGAGCTGGCCGTCGTACTCGATGGCGCGCAGGCTCAGCTTGCGGAGCGCCTCGGCGGGACTCCCGGCTTCGAGGTCATGGGCATTCCGACAGTCGCCGAGCGCGCGCGGACCGAGATTGGCGGTGAGCGCTACGAAGCCGCCTACGCGAACGGCCGGTCGATGCCACTCGGTGACGTGATCCGCCTCGCACGTGGCGACGATACCTTGGATCGCCCGAGTCGCTGAACGTGGTGCGCTTAACGTTCAGAACTGGACACTTAATTGGGCCGGTTTCGCTCGGTCCCCCACGCTCGGTAGCACGGCGCTCGACCGGATCTGCATGTCAAGCAAGTGCTCTAACCAGCTGAGCTAGCCGCCCACCGATTTCGTGCTCAGGATGAACACTTGCCTATCCGACAAGGTGCTCATCGGGCCGGAGCGAAATGGTATCAGAGCACATGGCTGAGCGCGATCGCGATAGCACAGCGCTCGATGAACACTTGCGCTTGCGGCCATGGTGCTTGCGCTCAGCGCCTGCGGGGGCGCAGGAGGCGAGGAGGCTGGTGATGCGGGCGCAAGCGCAGGGGGCCGATGCGACCGCTTCCTCCCCGGACGGCGCTGATGCGACGCCCGCTTCCTCGGCCGGCGGGGATGCAGGCCGTACCGGTGACGGGGGTGGTGCCGGCAGGGTCGACCCGTGCGCGTTCGTCATGCCGCAGGAGGTGGAGGACGCCGTGGGCGTGGCGGTGGCAGAGGCGACAGCCGATGAGACCGGCGGGTGCCAGTACCTCACCGCGGAGGGCGACCTCGTGGTGCTGACCAGCTATTGCGTGACGGGAGGAGCGGCACTCGAGGGTGACGCGGGTGACGCCGAGGAAAGTCGACGGGATCGGCGACCGCGCGATCTGGCTGTCCAACATTCTGTCGTAGCCAAGGGCGATGCACTCTTCCAGAGCTTTGCGGATGACCGCGGGCCTGATGATGGCGACGATCAGGCCGCCGCGGAGGAGCTCGCTCGTTTGGCGGTTGACAGGCTGCCGTGACGCGCAACGCCACCCCTGTCGGGGTGCCCGTCACGGTGTCGACCTGCTGCCATCGGTCGCCGCTCAGGACGTCAGGCGTGTGCTCCGCCGTCAACCGTGACGCTCTTGGCCGCCTCGGGCCACGTCACCGCCAATTGACCTCGCTACGTGCTTACCGTTGACGACGATGAGCGCCTTCCGGGCGCGCCTCCTACTCTGGCCGGCCGGCGTCGTGCTGGGCATCGTGGCCGAGTCGGTCGCGTTCGGGTGGAACGACCCCGTGCACTGGATCCCCGACCTCACCGTCGGCTGGACTTTCATCGGCTGTGGACTTGTCGCCGCGGCGCGATGGCCCGACAACGCTTCGGGTCGCCTCATGGTCGGGATGGGTTTCGCCTGGTTCCTGGGAAACTTCGCAGGAGTCGACAGCACGGTCGTGAGGTGGTTGGCGGGGAGCGCGATCTTCGTCCACCGCGGACTGCTCGTGCATCTTCTCCTCGCGTATCCGGCCGCTCGCCTGCCCGGGCGCCTGGAGCGGGCCGCCGCCGCGGCCGGGTATGCGGCCGCCTTCATCGCGCCGGTCTGGCGGAACGATGTCGCCACGATCGTTCTCGCGGCGCTGCTGCTTGCCGTCATCGGTCGTGGCTACCTTCGATCCGTCGGGCGGACGCGACGGGCCCGCCTGCTCGCGCTGGGTGCGGCCGCCGGACTCGGCGTGGTGCTGGTGGTTGGTTCGGTCGCTCGCCTCGTCAGCGGAGCGGCCGCCGGCGGACCCGCCCTGCTCGCATACGAGATCGTCCTCGTCGCCGTCGGAGCGGGCCTGTTCGTTGGGCTGTTGACCACTCCCTGGGAACGGACCGATGTGGCCGATCTCGTGGTCGAGATGGGCGAAGCCCGATCCGGGACGCTGCCGGGCGAGCTGTCGAGGGCTCTGGGCGATCCCTCGCTCGAGGTCGGCTACTGGGTGGCCGATACCGGCGCCTTCGTCGATGCCGAGGGACGCACCCTCGACCTGCCAGAGGCCGATGCGGGACGCTCCGTGACGGTCGTGCGGAAGGGTGAGGACCCGGTCGCCGCCACGATCGCACGGCGCTGGAGGATCCGGGTCTCGTGGAGGCGGTCTCGTCCGCGGCTCATCTCGCGGCGTCGAACGCCCGGCTTCAGGTAGAGCTTCAGCGCAGGGTCGTCGAGCTCGGGGAATCAAGACGACGGATACTCGAAGCGGGTGACGAGGAGCGCGGGCGTCTCGAACGGCGTCTCGAGGAGCGGACCGAGCGGCGGCTCCAGGACCTTCGCGACGCCCTCGAGCGCGATATCGCGCTCGCGTCCGGCGACGCCACCAGAGAGCGGATCGCCCGCGCTCGCGACCAGCTGGATCAGGCGCTCGACGAGATCCACGGGATCGCACTCGGCCTGCACCCGCGCGTCCTGTCCGAGGGAGGGTTGAAGGAAGCCCTAGCCGTCCTGGCGGAGACCCTCGAGACCCCGGTGACGTTCGAGGTGGCCGCGGACCGGATGCCGGCGCAGATCGAGGCGGCGGCCTACTTCGTGTGCTCGGAAGCGCTCGTGAACATCGCGAAGCACGCGAGCGCATCGAGCGTCCGCGTGTCCGTGATCCGAGACGGCAACCTCGTGAGAGTGGTCGTGGAGGACGACGGGACGGGTGGGGCCGATCCGAATCGGGGGTCCGGCCTTCGCGGCCTGACCGATCGGGTCGAGACGCTGGGTGGCAGCTTGCAGGTCGAGAGCGCTCCTGGGCAAGGGACCAGCCTCACCGCCGAGATTCCCCTCGACGGTGAGGCACATTGAGCTCGATGGTCAGGCGATCTTCGTCCACTCCTCCGAGAAGCAGTGGAACGCGTCGCCCCCGTCCATGGACTCATCCGGCGTCAGGTTCAGGTTCCCCTCGTCATCCATCGACAAGGTGACCGTCATGTCGTAGTCGTATTCGATGCTGTGGAAGGTGACCTGGTCTCCATCGACCTTGTATGTCCCGCCTGCCGCGCCGAAGCAGCCGCCTTCGAAGTCACCGTCCGCGAGCGTCACGGTGACGACGATCGGGTACGCGTCCTCCGCGTCCACCATGTCGGCCTCGGTCGCCTCGTCGAGCGTGAGCTCGTAGCGGTACGTGCCGTTCAGGCTGGCGGCCGTCACCTCGCCGCGGGCCGCCATGCTCCGAGGCGTTGGCGGCGTCGGTTCCGACGGCTGCGCCACTCGTGCGCCCGCTCCCAGGATCGCGGTCGCGGCCAGCGCGACCGGGATCAGCCGGATCGGGTTCCTCATTCCTTGCATCGGTGCACTCCATTCAACTCGTGGTGTCGAGAGAAAGGCTAGGTACGGGC
>JACCWY010000096.1 GCA_013697395.1 Chloroflexota bacterium
CGCATCATCTTCCGCGAGATCCTCCCCAACCTGCTGGCTCCGATCATCGTCTACACGACGCTGATCATCCCGACCAACATCCTGTTCGAGGCGGCGCTGTCCTTCCTCGGCGTCGGGGTCCAGCCTCCGACGGCGAGCTGGGGCGCGATGATCGAGGAGGCCACCAACATCTTCGACATCGCGTGGTGGTTCATGCTCGCTCCCGGTCTGGCGCTGGTGCTCACCGTGCTGGCGTTCAACCTCGTCGGCGACGGGCTGCAGGACGCGCTCAACCCCAAGGGCGACCGCTAGGCCTGCCCCTCTCTCCTCCCCATGTCTCAATCCACAGAAAGGACCCACCACATGCGCAGACTCCGCTTGAGCGGTCTGCTGCTCGGTCTGGTCGCCATCCTGGCCCTCGTGGCCGCGGGGTGCGGCGGCTCGGACAGCGAAGACAGCGGTTCCGGCGACACCCAGGGCGGCGCGCCCGCCGAGGGCAAGCAGGGAGGCGACCTGACCTTCCTGGCCGCGGCCGACGTCGACTACCTCGACCCGGGCCAGACCTACTACACCTTCGGCTACATGGTGCTGTACGCGACCAACCGGCCGCTGTACTCGTTCAGCCCGGACCAGCCCGACAAGGCGCAGCCGGACCTCGCCGAGGGCGAGCCGCAGATCTCCGAGGACCTCAAGACGATCACGGTCAAGATCAAGACGGGCATCAAGTACGCCCCGCCGGTCAACCGCGACGTCACCTCCGAGGACGTCAAGTACGCGATCTCGCGGGCGTTCAGCGCGAACGTGCCGTCGGGCTACGCGACCTCCTACTTCGCCGATATCGTCGGCGCGCCCGACGAGCCCACCGACGGCGTCAAGCTGCTCGAGGGCCTCGAGACCCCCGACCCGCAGACGCTGGTCATCAAGCTCGACCGCCCGACGGCCGTCACCGTGGCCGCCGCGCTCGTGATGCCGATCACCGTCCCGGTCCCCGAGGACTACGCGGCCAAGTTCGACAAGAAGTCGCCGACCGACTACGACCAGTACGTCGCCTTCACCGGCCCGTACATGGTCCGCAACGACGGCGAGGGCAAGGTCGTCGGTCGCGATCCGGGCAAGCGCATCGAGATGGTCCGCAACCCGAACTGGAACAAGGACACCGACTACCGTCCCGCCTACCTCGACTCGATCACGATCGAGGAGGGCAACGACGACCTGACGGTGGCCGCGCGCCGCACGCTGTCGGCCCCCGAGGCGACCATGTGCTGCGACTCCGGCTCGCCGCCGATCCCGATCCTCAAGCGGGCGATCACCAGCAACGAGGAGCAGGTCGGCCGCGTCTCCGGTGGCGGCACGCGCTGGCTCGCGCTCAACACGACCAAGAAGCCGTTCGACAACATCAACATCCGCAAGGCCGTCATCGCCGGCTTCGACCGTGAGGCGCTGCGTCTGACGCGCGGCGGCGAGTTCATCGGCCCGATCGCCCAGGGCTTCATCCCGCCGGACGTCCCGGGCTTCGAGGAGTCGGGCGGGGAGGAGGGCTTCCCCGAGTTCGACTGGATGGCCAACCCGAAGGGCGACCAGCAGGTCATGCAGAAGTACCTCGACATGGCCGAGCAGGACGGCGTCAGCATCTCCGACGGCGGCGAGCTGCTGACGATCGCCACCAACGCGGACCCGGGCAACCAGACCGCACAGGTGGCCCAGGGCCAGCTCAACAAGATGGGCGTCAAGCTCAACTACCGCAAGGTCCCGCACGACACGCTGCTCACGAAGTTCTGCAGCGTGCCGAAGTCCGACTACGTGATCTGCCCGAACGTGGGCTGGTTCAAGGACTTCACGGACCCGCAGTCGCTGCTCGAGCCCACGTTCAAGGGCGAGGCGATCAAGCCGCAGGGCAACGTCAACTGGTCGCTGCTGGACAACAAGGAGATCGACGACGCGATGACGAAGGCGTCGCCGGTCCCGGCCGGTCCGGAGCGCAACCAGGCCTGGGCGGACATCAACAAGATGATCGTCGGGCAGGCCGTCGGGGTCCCCTACGTGTGGGACGACAACATCAACCTGTGGTCGAAGAACGTCGACGGCGCGATGAACGCCTACATGGCCGGCCCCGACCTCTCCTTCACCACGCTGAAGTAGGAGCCACCGAACCGGAGTGAACCCGGGAGGCCCCGGCGCCAACGGGCGCCGGGGCCGCCCCCCAAGAGGCGCGATTGATCCCCTACATCGTCAGACGATTGCTGTGGTCCGTCCTGCTGCTGCTGGTCGTCTCGTTCATCACCTTCCTGATGTTCGTCGTGCTGCCGTCGGCGGACCCCGCGCTGCTGCGCGCCGGGCGCAACCCGTCGCCAGAGGTGGTGGCGGCGATCCGTGAGCAGCTCGGCCTCGACCGGCCGTGGTACGTGCAGTACGCGAAGTACATCTGGAACCTGGTGGCGCACTTCGACTTCGGCTACAGCTACCAGAACAACGTCGCCGTCAGGGACACCATCTTCGACCGCCTGCCGGCGACCGCCTCGCTGGCCGTCGGCGGCGCCGTCACCTGGCTGCTGATCGGCATCCCGATCGGCATCGTCTCGGCGATCAAGCGCGGCACGATCCTCGACCGGCTGGCGATGGGCGGCGCGCTGCTGGCGATCTCCGCGCCCGTCTACTGGGTCGGCCTGGTCTCGATCTACCTCTTCTCCAAGGACCTCGGCAAGCTGGTGCCGATCTTCGAGGGGTCCGGCAGCTATACGCCCTTCACCGAGGACCCGATCGCCTGGGCCGCGGCGCTGATCCTGCCGTGGCTCGTGCTGGCCACCGCCTTCGCCGCGATCTACGCCCGCTTCCTGCGCTCGAACCTGCTCGACGTGATGGGCGAGGACTACATCCGCACGGCGCGCTCGAAGGGCCTGGGCGAGCGCCGCGTGGTCTTCAAGCACGGCCTGCGCTCGGCCGTGACGCCGATCGTCACCATCTTCGGGCTCGACCTAGGGATCCTGTTCGGCGGCGCGATCCTGACGGAGACCGTCTTCAACATCCCGGGCGTCGGCCGCCTCGCCTATGACGCGATCCAGAAGAGCGACCTGCCGATCGTCCAGGGCACCGTGCTGATCGCGGCGCTCGCTGTCATCCTTGCGAACCTGGTGGTGGACATCGTGTACGCCTTCCTCGACCCGCGCGTGCGCTACTAGCCGTGGCGCTGCTCGAGATCGAGGACCTGAAGGTCCACTTCGACACCGACGACGGCGTCGTGAAGGCCGTCGACGGGATCTCCTACACGGTCGATCGCGGCCAGACGCTCGGCATCGTCGGCGAGTCGGGCTCCGGCAAGTCGGTGTCCTCGCTGACGGTGATGGGGCTCTCGCGCTCGCGCAACGCGCGCATCTCCGGCTCGGTCAAGTTCGACGGCAAGGAGCTGCTGAGCGCCTCCGACGACGCCCTGCGAGAGATCCGCGGCGACGACATCGCGATGATCTTCCAGGACCCGCTGTCCTCCCTGCACCCCTTCTACAAGGTCGGCGCGCAGATCGTCGAGGCGGTCCGCACCCATCGCGACGTCACCAAGTCGCAGGCGCGCGACCGCGCGGTGGAGATGCTCGGCCTGGTCGGCATCCCGGAGCCGCGCAAGCGGGCCGACGCCTATCCGCACGAGTTCTCGGGCGGCATGCGCCAGCGGGCGATGATCGCGATGGCGCTGGCCAACGACCCGAAGCTGCTGATCGCCGACGAGCCGACGACGGCGCTCGACGTGACCGTGCAGGCGCAGATCCTCGAGCTGATCGAGCGGCTGCAGAGCGAGTTCGACACCGCGGTCG
>JACCWY010000109.1 GCA_013697395.1 Chloroflexota bacterium
ACGCGACCGTCGGCCAGCATCGGAACGACCTCCCGCTCGAAGGCGCGCACGGCGTCGGCCTTGTCTTCGAGCGGTCTCGCACGCAGCATGGTTCCGCGCATCACCGCGCGACGCCGCATCAGTCCGAGTAGATCGAGCTGGATCGTCGCGCCGGCCCCGACACCCACCACCACGATGCGTCCGTACATCGCCAGCACCTCCAGGTTGGCGGGGAAGTGCGGCGCGCCGACCAACTCGAGGATGACGTCGGCCCCGCGCCTGTCCGTCGCGGCCGAGACCGCCGCCGCGAGGTCCTCGTCGCGCACCGCCTCGGCCCCGAGCTCGACCACGACCGCAGCCGCATCATCGGAGCGGACCGACCCCAGAACGCGTGCCCCGGCCGCGAGGGCGATCTGCACCGCGGCCGAACCGACCGCACCGCTCGCGCCGTGGACGAGCAACGTCTCCCCGGGACGGAGCCCAGCCTGCGTCAGCACCGCATCGTGCGCGGTGATGAACGCTTCCGGGGTCGCCGCCGCCTCGGCGTGGCTCATCCGTTCGGGCACCAGGGTCACACATCGTTCATGCACGAGGACCCGGTCGGCGAGCCCGCCACCCGCGCCCAATCCGAAGACGCGCTGGCCCACCCCCCACGCCGTCACCCGCTCCCCTGCCGCGACCACGGTGCCGGCCACCTCCAGCCCGGGCACGTCGGCCACCGCGCCAGGCGGAGCCGGGTATCTGCCCAGCCGCTGATGGAGATCGGCAGGGTTCATCCCGGCGAAGCGCGCGGCGACCACGACGTCCTCCGGACCCGGCTCGGGGTCGGGTCGCTCGACGAGCTGGACGACCTCGTTTCCGCCCGCGCCGTCGAAGACGACCGCCCTCACGCCGCCACCCTCCCGAGCAATCCACGGACATGCGCCACCGCGGGCCGCAGCCGGTCGACCTGGTCGTCGACGTCCGCGCTGCTGTCGAGGCCCTCGATCAACAGGTCGTACGGGCGGTCCCCCACGGTCTCGGCGAGTTTGCCGATCAACGCGGCCACCGGCGCGACGCCTTCGCCCGGATAGCGGTACAGCACCTCGAATCCGCGTCGGTGGTACGAATCCGGCTGCTGGATCGAGCGCAGCTCGAAGTCGCGGATATGACCGCTCTGGGCGAGCGGCGCCAGTCGCTCGATCGCGCGCATCGGGTCGTCGAACGTCACGATCGGATTGATCAGGTCGAGGAAGACGCCCATACGGTCGCGGCCGACGTCGTCGACGATGCGCTCGTACTCGTCCACCGTGAAGTCGGAATGGTTCTCGAGGATCAGGCGAACACCCAAGGCCGAGGCCCGGTCGGATGCAGCGTCGAGAACCTCCGTCATGTAACGGCGCTCGAGCTCGATCAGCTCCGGCTGCGCGGCGAGCTCCGCCCGATAGAAGCCCGAGGCCAGCCGAAGCGTCGGGCTCTCGAGGATCACCGCCCGCTCGAGCCATGCTGCGATACGCCCCACCCCGTCCGAGGGCTGGTCCCCCCGACGGGGAGAACCGACGAAATCGCCCTGGGCGAGCAGCCGCAGGCCCAGGCCCTCGGCGTAGGTCCGCAGTTCGCCGAGCGCGAACACAGAGCGTTCGCGCACGTGATGCAGGTTCAGAGAGACGACCGGCGCCCCGAGCGATGCGGCGTCCTGCAGGACCTGTTCGACCGTGATCGCGGCCGATTCGAGTCGCATGTGCCAACACAAGGTGTCGACACCCAGGACGATCGTCACGGCCGCCTCCGTGCCGCACGCGGCTCGGAGGCGGTGGGCACCGCCTCCCAGTCCGAGAAGCGGTAGCCGGCCGTGAGGCCACCGTCGGCGACGACGAGCGAGCCTGTCATGTACGAGGAAGCGTCACTGAGCAGGAACGCAGCGACGTTCGCGATCTCCGATGGCTCGGCGGGCCGGTCGAGCGGGATCCGCGACCGATGCTTGGACCACTGGGTCTCGTCGGCCAGGATCTCCGCCGTCGGTGGCGTGCGGACCCACCCCGGTGCCACCGCGTTCACCCGGATCCCGTACGGCGCCAGGTCGATGGCGAGCGACCGCGCCAGCTGACCCACCGCCCCCTTCGACGCGTTGTACGTGGCTTGGTACTCCTCCCCGGCGAACGACGCCGTGGACGCCGTGCACACCATCGTGCCACCGCCTCGCTCGGCCATCGCGCGGCCGACCGACTGCGTCATCAGGTACATCCCGCGCACGTTCACGCGCATCGTGTGGTCGAAATGCTCGAGCGGGGAGTCCAGGATCTCCTCGAAATAGGCGATGCCGGCGTTCGATGCCAGATGATCCAGGCGTCCGAATGCGTCGAGCGCTTCGGCCACCGCGCGCTCCGCGGTTTCGGGCTCGCCGACGTCCGACGCGATCGACACCACACGGACACCCGCCGAGCGGATGTCCTCGGCCACGCCGTCGAGGTCGGCCGCATCGTGCGGCGCCGCCACGAGGCAGAGGTCCACGCTATCGTCCGCCAGACGCCGAGCGATCGCGCGGCCGATGCCGGAGGAGGCGCCGGTCACGATCGCCGCTCGGCCTCGGAACATCTCGGTCACAGCTGTTCCTGGCCGAAGTCCGCGTAGAACGAAGCGGTCACCAGTCGGATCGGGTCCTCTGACTCGTCGAGATCACGCGCGATATCGGCGACCGCGGCCCACGACGGGACGCCCCATACCGCGAGGCCCCGGGGGTCCGGTCCCAGTTTCCCGATCCGATCCACGACGAGATTGAGCTCGAGATCGGGATGCTCCCCCCCACGGGCCTCGAACAGCTCGATCACGCCCTCCCGCGAGGCACCCGGCGCGAGGTCGAACCACTCGGCGTAGTACCTGCCCTTGGT
>JACCWY010000140.1 GCA_013697395.1 Chloroflexota bacterium
GACGAGAGCGGCCGGCGCCGGGTCGAGGAGCCGGTCGCCGGCGCGGGCGTCGCCATCGAGCACGGCCGTCAGCACGGGCACCGGCAGGGCTGCGCGCTCCGGCACGCGAGGCAGCCTGACAGGGCTGCGGCGGCGGAGGACCGTCACGTTGCCGTCCGCGACGATGCCGAGACGGCCTGCGTTCGGGCTCTGGAAGGTGGCCTGGGCGTGGGTGTGCGTCTTGCGCACGTCGTCGGCGCCGTGCAGCTCGCCGGCCATCGCCACGATGACCCCGGCGTCGGCCAGCGCCGGATCGGCGGCGGCCGCGACCGCATTCCGCAGATTGTCAGGACCGTCGTAGCCGTCCTGCGATGCGGACCGCATGGAGCCGACCACCACGATCGGCTTGGCAGGAAGTGGGAGCAGGTCCCATCCGAAGGCCGTCTCCTCGAGGACGTCGGTGCCCTGGACGACGACCGCGCCGTCGATCTCCGGACGCGTCAGCGTTGCGGCGAGGATGCCGCCGATCTCGAGCACCTGGGTGAAGGTGAGGTGCGAGGCCGGAACGAGTCCCCAGTCGATCGGCTCGACCTCGGCGATCCCGGACAGCCCCGGAACCGAGGCCAGCAGCTCCTCCGCGCCCATGGCCGGAACAGTTCCGCCGCCCGCGGCATCCTGCCGCATCGAGATGGTTCCGCCGGTGAACACGATTGCCACGCGCGCCATCGGCGAAGTATGACCGCGTCGACCGGGCTCAGACCGTCGGCGCGGATCCGTGGCGGGCAAGCAGCTCGGTCAGCGCGGCGAGCTCGACCGGCTTGACGAGGTGGTAGTCGAACCCCGCCTCCATCGACCTGGCGCGATCCTCGGGATGTCCCCAGCCAGTCAGGGCAAGGAGCAGAACGTCCGTTCCCCAGGGCTCCGCCCGGACGCGGCCCGCAACCTCGTACCCGTTCAGGCCCGGCAGGCCGATGTCCACCAGCATCACTTCGGGCCGCAGCGCCGCGGCGCCCTCGAGCGCCGAGAGTCCGTCATGCGCCACGTGCGCCTCGTTCCCCTCCAGCTCGAGCAGGCTTGCCAGCGCATCGGCCGCGTCACGGTTGTCGTCGACGATCAGGATCCGATGCCCGGCGTACGGCTCGGCCGCCACGGCGCCAGCCACGGCCGAACGGTCGATGGCGGCGACGATCGGCAGGTGGACGCGAAACTCGCTGCCCCGGCCGATGCCCTCGCTGACGACCTCGATCGATCCACCGTGGAGCTCTGCCAGGTGCCTGGCGAGCGTCAGGCCGACGCCGAGGCCGTCCTGCCCATTCGCGGATCCGCGGGCGAACATGTCGAAGATCGTCGCCTGCTGATCGGGCGCAATACCGGCCTAGTCGCTGATGGTGACGAGCACCTCGCTGCCCTGCCGCCGGGCCGAGAGTCCGATGCGCGCCCCCGCGCCGCTGTACTTCGACGCGTTGGCGAGGAGGTTTCCGAACAGCTGCGTCAGGCGCACCGCGTCGGCGTCGAGCTCGATCGGCGCCTTCGGCAATACAACCTCCAGGTTCTGGCCGGCCGCGTCGATCGCGCCGCGGCAGGTCTCGATCGCCCGCTCGACGATCGGGGCCAGGTGCATGCGCTCGCGACGCAGCTCGAGCGTGCGGCGCGTGATCCGCGCGATGTCGACGAGGTCACCTACGATCCGGCCGAGGTGGTGGACCTGCCGCTCGAGCGTCTTCTGAGCGCGCCGCCGGGTCTGGTCCTCCTCAGCGCGTGCGGCAAGCTCGACGGCGCTCTGCATCGCGGCGAGCGGGTTGCGCAGCTCGTGGGCAAGCATGGCGAGGAACTCGGTCTTCGCCTCGTCGGCCTCTTCGAGCCTCAGCTCCGCGGCCTTGCGGTCGGTGATGTCGACCAGCACGTTCACGGCGGCCCGCACCGTCCCACGCTCGTCGTACAGCGGATTCGCGTCGGCGCAGCCTCCGGTGGTCTTCCTGGATGAGCCGACGACCGGCCTGGATCCGAAGGAGCGCCTCTCGATGTGGGACCTCATCGAAGGGCTGGCGGGCGCCGGCACGACCGTGCTGATGACGACGCAGTACCTCGAAGAGGCTGACCGCCTGGCCGATGACATCGCCGTGCTCGACCACGGAAAGGTCATCGCGCGCGGGACCGCGCTCGAGCTCAAGCAGCAGGTCGGTGGCGAGCGCCTCGAGATCACGATCAGCGATGTCCCATGGTTGGACGCGGCGCGGCGGGTTCTCGAGGCGTTAGGGGAAGGTCCAGCACGGGTTGACGAGGAGACTCGTCACGTGAGCGTGGCGGTGACCTCGCACGATGGCGTGCTGACGCGCGCGATCCGCGAGCTCGACGCCGCCGATGTCCACGTCGACGACATCGGCTTCCGGCGGCCAACCCTCGACGAGGTCTTCCTATCCCTCACCGGCCGTCCGGCCGAGGAGAAGGTCGGGGTAGAGGCATGAGCGGCTTCGGCTGGTGGGTGCGCGACTCGTGGGAGATGGTCCTGCGCAACCTGATCCACATCAAGCGCACGCCCGAGCTTCTGCTTGACGTGACGCTCAGCCCGATCATGTTCGTCCTGCTGTTCAACTTCGTGTTTGGCGGCGCAATCGACGTTGGCGCCGAGGGCGGCGGCGACGCGAACTACATCAACTACATGATGTCGGGCATCTTCGTCCAGACGATCGCCTTCGCCGGGATCTACACGTCCGTTCTGCTCGCCAACGATCTCCAGAAGGGCATGATCGACCGCTTCCGATCGCTCCCGATGTCGCAGTCGTCGGTGTTGACGGGCCACACGCTGACCGACCTTCTGCGAGCAATGCTTGCAATCGTCATCATGTTCATCGTCGGGGTGCTGGTCGGATTCCGACCGGAGGGAGGGATACTCGGCAACCTGGCGGCGATCGGGCTGATGCTCCTCTTCGGGTTCGCACTATCGTGGGTGGGAGTCGCCGCCGGCGCACTGGTCCGCGCGCCCGAGCCCTCCAGGGCATCATCTTCGCCATCGTCTTCCCGCTCACCTTCGTCAGCAGCGCCTTCGTGCGGACCGACACCATGCCGGACTGGCTGCAATGGTTCGCCGAGCGCCAGCCGATGACGCTGGTCATGAACGAGGTTCGTGACCTCACGCTCGGGATCAACCTCTATGACGCGGAGCTTGCCGCCGTGCTCTGGTCGGTGGCGATCCTGGCGATCGGCTTCCCGCTCGGCCTCTGGCTCTACAACCGGCGCACGACGCAGTAGGGGCCTCCGTCAGGTCGTTGGTGACGGCCGCTGGAGTGCTTCGGGGGCCGGCTCCCACAGCTCGAATCGGTTGCCCTCGGGGTCGGATGCCCAGCCGAACCGGCCGTTGCCGTCCAACACCTGGACGTCGTCGTCGACGGTCACACCCGCGGCGCGGAGCTGGGCCAGCATGGCGTCGAGGTCGCTGACCCGGAAGTTGACCATCCATCCCTGCTCGCGACGGCCGAAGTAGTCGGTGTCCGCGGGGAAGGGCGCCCAGACCGTGGGCCCCTCCTCCTGCCACCAGGTCTCGTCGACCTCCTCGGAGAACGCCCGGAGGCCGAGGTGCTCGCGATACCAGCGCGCCAACGCCTCGGGGTCCTTCGAGCGCATGAAGACGCCACCGATGCCGGTCACTCGTTCCAAGGCGCAGATCGTACCCTGAGGCTCGTCTGTCTGACGCATTGTGGCTAGGCTCATCGCGATGAAACCGGCAGACGTCGTTCGACCGCTCCTCCGCGTGCACCAGGTGCGCGAGTTCACCGATGCGCCGGTCGACGCGGAGGCGCTCGACGCGATCGCCGACGCGGCACGCTGGTCGGGATCGAGCGCCAACATCCAGCCCTGGCGGTTCGTGGTGATCCGGGATCCGGGCGTCCTGCGTCAGCTCGCCGATTCGGGCCCGCCGCACACGCGGTCGCTCACGACCGCCGCGGCTGCCGTGGCAATCGTCCTGCCGCAGGTGAAGGGCGCCGCCGTGTCGAATGCCTTCGACGAGGGCCGCGCGGCGGAGCGGATGCTCATCGCGGCCTCGCTTCTCGGTCTCGGTGCGGGTATTGCGTGGCTTCCCGCTGATGCTCGCCCGGCTGTCGGCGAGCTGCTCGGGCTGCCCGATGGCCGGTTCGTGCGCACCGTGGTAGCGATCGGCCATTCGACAGCGCGGGCCAGCCGGCCGAAGTCGGCGAAGGGCGAGGCGCGCCTGCCGCGGACCGAGACGGTGTTCAGCGAACGCTGGGAAACCGAGAGCTAACGGGCCTGCGCGGCACGGATCTGCTCAGCGTGATCATGCGAGTGGGACGCATAGATACGGAGCCAGTCGTCAACCGAGTACGGTCCGGACTCGCTGTGCGTTCCACCTCGCTCCCACTCGGCCGGGGTGAGCGACTCGAGCAGTTCCAGGCTGGCGGTCCGGACCGCGCGCAGGACGGCGAGGGAGGAATCGATGGGGCGGTCGTAGTGGAGTCGTCGCGCGTACTCGGGCTCGTCGTACCCGACGATCATGGGTTCGTCCTCTGCGATGAGGCGTCGCAGCCGGACGTAGGCCGTCGCCTCGGAGTCCGCAAGGTGGTGCGCGACCTGGCGCGCGGACCAGCCGCCGTCCGGGCCTGCCCGATCGAGGTCCTCGTCGGTGATCTCCGCCAGGGCTTCCTCGACGGCCGCGTAGCCGCTTCGGTATCGGTCCAGGAGCTCGCTGCGTTCCATCGGTTCAGGATTCCTCTCTGCTGTCGGGTCCATCGACCAGGGTCGTGTACAGGTGCTCGAAGGTGGCTGCGGGATCGTCCGTCATGCCGCCATGGGTCGGTCCGGGCTGGACGGCAGTGCTGCGCGGCGTGGTGAGCCAGTGGTAGCGCTCTGACTGGCTCATGCTGGCCAGCGGACCGCTGGCGATCTCGCCCGCGGCGATCCGCTCGACGAGCACCAGCTGGTCGCGAAGCGCGCCGATGTCCGCGTCCGGTTGCAACGCGGCAAGGCGCTCGGCATCCAGGGAGGTGCGCGCGGCCAGGTAGCGGAGGGATCGGCAGAAGAGGACGAGGCCGGCATTCAGGAACTCCTCGCGCTCGATGTCCGGGACGACGCGCAGTACGGCGTACGCGAACGGACTACGCGACGGCGTCACGCTGCACCTCGCGCCGAGCCGCCTCGGCGCCGGCGACCCAGACCGGTCGCGCATCGAGCCTGGTGGCCAGGTAGCGCCGGTACGCGTCGCGCTCCTCGACCGGTCGGGTGAACCGGCTGTCGTTCAGCCACGTCTCCGGGATGGCGTCGACGATCCCGCTCAGCGTCGCAGCGTCCAGGCGAGGCGCCAGCCGTGCATCGGCGTCGGCGATGGAAGCGGCGAACGGCAGCAGGATGTGCTCCCCGATGCGGTCGAACGGGCGACCCGCATGGGCATCCGGCTCATTCCAGGTGTGGTGGACGTACAGCGGGGAGCCGTGGTCGATGAGCCACGTCCGCCCGTGATCCACGATCAGGTTCGCGTTGCGCGGCGTGCGGTCGGGGTTGATGGTGAGCGTGTCGAACCAGACGACGTCGGCCGCCCAGTCGGGGCCCTCGGCGGGCGCCTTCGTCATGTCGATGGCAAGCGCGCCCTGGACGAAGGCCAGGCCGATGTTGAGGCCCACGGACCACCCAAGGAGGTCGCGGATCTCGTCGTGCGACTCCGCCCGGGCGATCTCCTCGGGCAGCGTGGCAAGCACGATCTCCGGCACCGGGAGTCCCAGCGCGCGACCGATCTCCCCCACCACCAGCTCGGCGATCAGCGCCTTCTCGCCGTGCCCGGCACCGCGGAACTTGATGACGTACTCGCGCTCGTCAGCGGCCTCGACCAGCGCCGGCAGTGAGCTGCCCTCGCGCAGGGGCGTGATGTAGCGCGTGATGTCGACGGTGCGGAGCATGCCGGCGAGTGTAGTGCCGGCGCTTTACGCGCCTCGGCGGATTGGATCCGGTGCCCCGAGACGCTCGTTTGATCGAGGCCGATTCCCGTGAGACGAGCGGCGGGCGCGATTCCCACGGTCGATCGAGGCTGAGACCGCACGAGTGACGCGCCGGCGTGCGCTTCGCGCGAGCCCAGCCTCACTCCATCGCGGGAATGACGCTTCGAGCTGCCGTCGTGGGAATTGACGTCGATCTATCGCGTCAGGGTGGAGCGCGGCTGGGCACCGACGATGGCAATGGCCGTCGTGGTGGCGATCGCGAGCACCCCGAACGCAACAGCGGTCGTGGTGAGATTGAGCGAGGCGGCGATCATGAGGTAGGCGCCGATCGCGATGATGGCGACGGAGAGGAAGGCGGCTGCGCGCATCGGTGTGGCTCCTTGAGCGTGGTGATGAGCCTCAAGCGTCGCCTTCGGGCTGCGAATCGCCAACGTCCGATGCGCCGATGGCGCCTACGCCAATCGTCGCCCGTGCGCCGGAGGCTCAGGCGCGATGCAGCCAGAAGCCGATCGTGATGCGCAGCCACCAGCTCCGGAGGCGCCTCACGCGGGGTCGTCCAGGTAGGAGCGGAATTCGGAACGCCACTCCCCGCGGTCATCGGGCTCGTGCGCAGGGTGGGCCCGGGAACCGTCCTCGACGTCGGCGTCTTGATCGGCCGGGGCCAGGACCGCGTCGAAGTCGTCGATCATGCCCTCAACCTCGGGCCCGAATGCGAACCGCGTGTCAAACCCCAGGCAAGGTCGCGTCAACGCCCTCCATCCGCGAGACGCTCCACGAGCAGCGCGGTGGCCGCCACGATCTTCGCAAGTGTGAAGTAGTCAAGGGTATCTGGCATATCGGTCGGCCGGTGGTAGTTGGGGTTGCGGAAGTTGGCGGTGTTCGTGACCAGGATCGCCGGCAGGCCGCGCAGCCAGAACCGAACGTGATCGCTCCTGCTGAAGTTGCGCGCCACCGGCACCGCAACCAGCGCCGGACCGATGAGGGGCAGGTCCAGCGGGTCGCGCAGCAGCAGCACGCGCTCCGGACCGATCGTCGCCGCCAGGCAGCGCGCCCACTCGCTCACGAGTCCGATCGATATCCGCCGGTAGAGCGCGACCACCGTGTCGCCGGGATTGCCACGCTCCGCCAGGCGCTCGATCTGCCCGGGGTAGAGCCGGTCGATCCCGGATGGCACGCGCTGGCTCCCCGGCGCCGCGTTCATGTAGCCGATCGGGTCGTACACGACGGCGCCGCGCACCCGGTAGCGGCGCCGCAGCCAATTCACCAAGTAGCGTGACCCGACGAGACCGATCTCCTCGAAGTCGGGCGTGGCCAGGATGACGGTCCGGCGGAATCGTCTCCCTTCGAACATCCTCGCCAGCTCGAGCAGGGCGGCCAGGCCGGCGCCGTTGTCGTCGGCACCGGGCGAGCCGTGCACGGTGTCGTGGTGAGCGACGACGACGATCGCCTCGTCGCTCTCGCCCTCGGCGATGGCGACGAGGTTCATCCCGTTCAGCTCCGGGCAGATTTCCGACCGGTTCGGGCCGCTCGGCCGGTCGCCGCGGCCGTAGGCCAGCGCGCGGAGATTCCGCAGGTGGAGCCGCTGGCGGCCGGTGCGCCATCCGGCCGCGCGCCAGGCCGCGAGCAGGAGCGCATCGGTTCGCTCCATCGCTTCGGCCGCGCCAACGCGGTTTCGGGGACCGGGGATCTGCTCGACCAGCCCTCGCAGACGCTGCGGGTCGACCCGGGCCAGCCAACCCTCGGCGGCGTGACGGAGCGGGCCGTCGGGAGCGGGGTAGCGCGGCTCATCCGTGCCCAGCAGGCCAGGGATCCGCATGCCCCGGAGGATACGCCTAAGGCATCGATGCCAGCCGCGTTCTCGAATGCGAAACCGACGTCAACACGGGCACAATGCTCCGATGACACAGACGGTCGACCCGAGTCGCGCATCCGGGCGCGTCTCCGCGCGCGCGGCGAGCTTCACCGAGTCGGTGATCCGCGAGATGACGCGCCACGCGACGCTCCACGGAGCCGTCAACCTCGCGCAGGGATTCCCGGACTTCCCATGCCCGCCCGAGCTCAAGGAGGCGGCCAAGGCGGCGATCGACGCGGACATCAACCAGTACGCCATCACCTGGGGCGCTCGGGACTTCCGCCAGGCGATCGCGGCCAAGACCTCTCGCTGGTACCCGGGCTGGACGGTCGACCCCGAGACCGATATCACCGTCACCTGCGGCGCGACCGAGGGAATGATCGCCGCCATGCTGGCGCTGGTCGATCCCGACGACGAGGTCATCGTGTTCGAGCCGTTCTACGAGAACTACGGGCCGGATGCGATCCTGTCCGGCGCCGTTCCGCGCTACGTCACCCTGCACGAGCCGGACTGGCGCATCGAGCCCGACGAGCTGCGTGTCGCCTTCGGGCCGCGCACTCGCGCCATCATCCTCAATACGCCGCACAACCCGACCGGCAAGGTGTTCGACCGCGCCGAGCTCGAGCTCATCGCCGGGCTCGTGCAGGAGCACGACGCCCTCGTCCTGACCGATGACATTTACGAGCACATCGTCTTCACCGGCGAGCACATCCCGATGGCGACGCTCCCCGGCATGGCGGAGCGCACGGTCGCCGTCAACTCGCTGTCGAAGACGTACTCCGTCACCGGCTGGCGGGTGGGCTGGGT
>JACCWY010000161.1 GCA_013697395.1 Chloroflexota bacterium
GCTCGCTGCCGGCCTCCGCCAGGACGCCTGCCAGCAGGCGGGACTCCTCCGGGTCGGCCCACGCGTCGTCCGTTCCGTGGGCCAGCACGACGCGTCGATGGAGCATGGTGGCGAGCGCCAGGGGCGGCGTATGGAATGACTGCTCCCAGCCCGCCAGCGCCAGGTCGATGCGAACGTCCCCGATCTCGAGCGGCATGCTCGCCTCGCGCCGCTCGGCCCGCTCAATCAGCTCCTCCGCCGCCCGATCCAGGGCGGCGACGGCCGGATGCTGACGGTCCGTCCCGGTTCGCGCCCGCTCCGCGACGCCGCGTCGCAGGACGTCGCGGAACGATCTGCCGGACGCGCCGACGAGGGCGACCGCGCCGATGGCCGGGTCCCCGATGGCCACGCTCAGTGCGATGACCGCCCCCTCGCCGTGCCCGACGATCGCCGTGCGCCGCAGGTCGAGCTCTCGGCGGGACCGCATCGCGCCGATCGCATCGCGCGCGTCGTCGATTCGGCTGAACAGGTCGCTGCGCTCCCAGTCGCCATCGGACTCGCCGCAGCCCCGCGGGTCGTAGCGAAGGCTGGCCACGCCGAGCTCGCCGAGTGCGTCAGCGAGGCGGGCGAGCAGGCCCGGTGGCCGGGTTCCGCTGTCGATCGGCGCGAACCACGACGCGTGCCGCTCCCGATCCCAGGAGCCATCGCGGTTGCGCGGCAGCCAGCTCGGGACGAGCAGGGCCCAGGGCAGGCGGCCCTCACGATCGGGGAGCGTCAGCGTCGCCGCCAGCGACAGGTCGCCGGCGCGGAAGCGCAGGTCGTCGGAGCTCGGCACGGGTGCGATGGTACGCTCGGAGCACCGTGATGACGCACCCGGGACCCGTGTTCAGCCCGCCGCCGGAGCCGGTCCCGTTCACCCCGGATCCTCGCGCCGAGCTGCCGGCCACGGCCGAGGTGATCGTAATCGGCGCCGGCATGTTGGGCGCCTCGGCGGCCTATCACCTCGCGAAGGCGGGGATGAAGCCGCTCGTGCTGGAGGCGAACGCCCCGGCGTCCGGTGCATCCGGGCGGAACGCCGGCATGGTACTGGCCGGCCTCGGGGGCCACTTCCCGCGCGTCACCGCCCTGGTCCGGGAGGCCGGGGGCCGGTCCGTGCTGGACTACACACTGCGATCGCTCGACATGCTCGAGGCGTGGGACGCAGAGCTGCCCGGCCGTCGCGGACGAGGGGATGGGCATCGGCTCGTACTCGATCCGCGTCCGTCCCGGGGTTCCGCCCATGCTGGCGGGCCTCCTGGCACGCCTCCACCCGGTGCTTGCGGACGCGCGGATGGTGCGATGCTGGGCCGGCCTCCTCGACTTCGCCTCGCTCGAGATGCCGATGGCCGGCCCCCTCCCGGCCGAGGACGGCACCCCGCTGCCGGGCGCCTACGTCGCGGCCGGGCTGACCGGACACGGCCATCCGTACGCGCCGATCCTGGGGCTCCTGGTTGCCGAGCTCATCAGCGGCGGAGAGCCGCGGACGCTGTCGCTGGCGCCGTTCGACCCGCGCCGCTACGTCGGGGCCACCCACGCGCCGACGTGGCTCGATCCATTCCGGGGCCTGGCGCCGCTCCCTCGGCCCTAGTGCCCGGTCGACGTCGTCGGACGTTGCCCGGCGGCGGCGCGCGCAGCGTGTGAATTCAGCCGATCAGGGGCCGCCAGGTACCCAGCGAGATGCTGATCCCGACAGCCGCCACCGACAGGAGCAACGCTCCGACGATCCAGCCCCAGTCGGCGATCCGCATCCGCTGGGGGCGCGCGACCGTGCGGGAAGGCATCGCGCCGAATCCACGTGCCTCCATGGCGAGGGCCAGCCTCGACGCCCGGCGGATTGCGCCGACGAGCAGGGCCAGCATGCCGCCGAAGAAGAGGCGCACGGCCGCGATCGGCGAGCGACCCGGCTCCACCCCTCGCGCGCGACGCGCCATCCGGATCGTCTGCCACTCCCGCGCCAGGAGCGGGAGCAGTCGCAGGGCCGCCAGCACGCCGAACGCGAACCGCGGCGAGATGCGCCCCTGCTGCACGAGGGCATCGGCCGTCTCTGTCGGGTCGCTCGTCGCGGTCGCCAGGAGGCTGGCCAGCGCGATGGCCAGGAGTCGCAGCGCCAGCCCGGCGCCGTTCAGGAGCGTTTCGGAGCCGATGCGGAGCGCTCCGATGGCAATGGCGGGCGGACCAAGCTGCTCCGCCGCGAACACGACGTTGACGA
>JACCWY010000184.1 GCA_013697395.1 Chloroflexota bacterium
AGCAGCGCCAGCAGCGAGCCGCCGAGCACGCCGAAGGACAGGAAGACCTTCACGCGGTTGGCCGTCGCCTCCACCTCGGAGAGCCGCCGCGCGTACTGGATCACGACCGGGTCGACGTAGTTGACGACCTCGACGCGGCGCGACTCGACCCGCCAGCCCTCGATGTTCGCGCTCGCGGTGATGAACGGGCCGAAGCTCGGGGCGCCGTCGCTGCCCGTCACGTAGTCGCCGGCCGGGGTGATGATCCGGACGACCGCGTTCTGCTGGCCCGCCGCGTAGTCGTCGAGGTTCGGGCCGCTGATCTTGCGCAGGTAGCGGCGGCCGTCGTCGCGCTCGACGATCCTGAGCTTGACGCCGCGCGAGAGCTCGTCGGCGGAGTCGGCCACCTGGCGGCTGAAGTCCGAGTGCAGGCGGCGCGTGGTGAGCACGCCGACGATCGCGGCGAACCCGCAGAGGATCACGAGCGTCAGGGCCGCTGAGCCGCCGGCGAGACGCCAGCGGATCGGCAGGCGCCTATACGCGGAGGACGTAGCCCGCGCCGCGGACCGTATGGAGGAGCCGAGGCTCGCCATCGGCTTCGAGCTTCCTTCTCAGGTTGGAGACGAAGACCTCGATCGTGTTGGTGATCGAGAAGGGGTCGTAGCCCCAGACCTCGTCGAGCAGCTTCTGGCGCGAGATGACCAGCCGCTCGTTGCGCATCAGGTACTCGAGCAGCTCGAACTCGCGCTGGGTGAGCTCGATCTTGCGATCCCCGCGCGAGACCTCGTGCGTGTCGGGGTTGAGCATCAGGTCGCCGACCCGCAGCGGCGCCATCCCGCGCGGGGGGCGGCGGCGCAGCAGCGCCCGCAGGCGCGCGAGCAGCTCCTGGCGCTCGAACGGCTTGACGAGGTAGTCGTCGGCGCCGACGTCGAGCCCCTCGACGCGCGACTCCAGCGCGTCGCGGGCGGTCAGCATCAGGATCGGCACCGCGTCGCCGCCGTCGCGCAGGCGGCGAGCGACGTCGACGCCGTCCAAGCGCGGCAGCCCGAGGTCGAGGACGATCAGGTCGGGCAGGAAGGCGATGGCCTCCTCGAGGCCCTGGACGCCGTCGGCCGCGAGCTTGACCTCGTAGCCCTCCAGGCGCAGCGAGCGCTGGAGGACCTGCGCGATCTCCTCGTCGTCCTCGACGACGAGCACGCGGACGGGGCGGGCGGCGGTGTCCATCCAGGTGATGGTAGGCCCGGATGCGCCGATCGGCGAGCGATGTTCAGCCCCCGTTTAGCTTGCCGGCCTGCTGCGCCGGGTCAGCGGCATCCTCGGCTCAACGAGGCGATACGGCTCCGCCGCGCCGTTCGCGAGCACGCCCGCCAGCCGCCGCCATGGCGCGCGGTGAGGATCGTCTGCGCCGTGCGGCTGGACCGGAAGCGAGCGACCGTCACCGAGCGAGCGCTCATGACGGCGGCGTAGGTCCCGGCGAGAGCGCCGTCGCGGCGGCACTCGATGACCGGTCGCCCTCCGCGCCGTGTCACCTGGCAGCCCAGAGGGGCGCCATCGACGCGCAGGGTGTCGCCGACCTTCAGGACGAGCTGCTGGGGGGCATCGGGCACCGCCGGGGGAGCCGGCGGGATCGGCGGCGGCACCTGGGCGGACGCTCCGTCGCTGCGGGCGAGGGTGATGGCGATGGCGGCGGTTGCCACCAGGCTCACCAGGCCGGCGACCAGGAGGATGCGTGTCACGCGGCACCTCGGTCTGCGGTCGGGGGTCTTGACCCAGGCTTCACCGGGTGTCGGCGATCCTCATGATCGCCTGGCTTGCCGTTGGGCTCGTCCTGTACCTCTCCTGGGTTGGGGCGCTCACGTCTCATAGGACGAGCGGCCACGCGTCGCCCAGAGCCAGACGGTCAGGAACCCGAGGTACAGGAAGCCGAGCACCATCCCGATCCGCATCATCAGCCAGCTGTCGCTGCGCCCTTCCCCGACCTCGTCCCGGGAGTCGCCGATCGCCCGCTCGAACCCGTCACGGACCGCCTCGACGGCGACGGGCAGGGCTCCGCGCACCCGATCCGCTCCGCTGGAAGCCTCGGCCGCCAGGACGCGCCCGGCGTCCCGGGCGGCGGAGTCCGCGAGCGTCGTGAGCTGCGAGCCACCGCCGGCGGCCACCGCGCCCGCCAGCATCGAGACGTGGCGCTCGAGGCTCGCCTTGACCACGCAGGGCATCAGCCGGAGGTTCGTGAACGCCATCGAGACGTCTGCGCCCATGCCGCGGCCTCGAGGGCCGATCACGGCCGCACCGGCCAGCGCGATCACCGCGGCGGACACCAGCACGCGGACGTCGGGAGCGACCTCGGCGAGCGCCGCCAGGGCCGATTCGCTCGTCGATGAGAGCAGTTCCGGCATCCCCTGATCCGGCATCGCGGTGGGGTCGAGCGGAGCCGGTGCGAGCAGCGGCTCCGGTGCGGCGGCCTCGAAGCCGTCGTGCCGGTCGACCGCAGGGGCGCCCGTGGCATCGGCGACGACGAGGGGCGATGCGACGCTGAAGGGAGCCGACGGATCGGCCGCGGACGGCACCGCGAGCGGCGGCAGCCCGAACACGGGACCGGCAGGATCGGCCAGCACGGCCGGGCCGTGGGCGGCGGCGGCCGGCGTCGCGCTCACCGCGGCGTCGTCGACCAGCGCATGGTCGGCGAACGGCACCGGACCATCCACGGGCGCCATATCCCTGGCCGGCGGGGCGGCCAGGCCCTGGTCCACGGGTTCCGCCGAGATCGCGCCCGGCGACTCGGACGCGGGGACGGTGGCCACGAACGGCGCCGCGACCGCATCGACCGTGTCGCTGAACGGCGTGACCAAGGGCTCCACGGTGGTGGTGAACGGTGTCCCGACGGTCGAAACGCCATCGGTCACCGGCGTTGCGACAGCCTCGATGGTCGTGGTCGGCGGCGTGCCGATTCCGGCGATCCCCTCCGTCACCGACGCGAGCCCGGCGGCATCGGCGACCTGCCCGATCGAATCCGCCACCGCGGCCAGTCCGGCGTCGTCGACCACGCTCGCGATCGTGTCGGTCAGCGCGGCCAGTCCGGCGTCGTCGACCACGCTCGCGACCGAGTCGGTGATGCCCGACAGTCCGGCATCATCGGGAAAGCTGGCGATCGAGTCGGTCAGCGCGGCCAGTCCGGCGTCGTCGACCACGCTCGCGACCGAGTCGGTGATGCCCGACAGTCCGGCATCGTCGGTCAAGCTGGCGATCGAGTCGGTCACCGCCGCCAGTCCCGCATCGTCGATCACGCTCGCCGCCGAATCCGTCACGGCCGCCAGCCCGCCGTCGTCGGCGGTCGTGGTGGCGCTCAGGGCGTCGGTCGGCTCCCCGGCCGCCGTGGCGCTGCTGACCGTGTCGGTCAATGGCACGATGGTGACGTCGTCGGCTGCGGCGGTTGCGCTTCCGGCCGTATCGGTCAGGGCGGCGATGGTGACCTCGTCGGCCGCCGCCGTCGCGGCGGTGGTCGTGTCGAACAGCGAAGCCAGGATTACCTCGTCGCTCGTCGCGCCGCCGGCCGAGTCGGTCAGGGGGGCGATGGTGACCTCGTCGACCGCCGCCGTCGCGCTGGTGGCCGTGTCGGTCAGCGAAGCCGTGGTGACCTCGTCGCTCGCCGCGCCGCCGGCCGTATCGGTCGGGGGGGCGATGGTGACCTCGTCGGCCGCCGCCGTCGCGCTCGTGGCGGTATCGGTCAGCTGGTTCGTCACCTCGGGCTCGGCTGCCGTCGGAGTGGTGGGTGCGACGTCGTGCGTGACGGCGCTGTCCTCCGCTGCTGGGGGAGCGGGGTCGGGTGCCTCGGCCGCGGGAGCCGCCGGCTCCGGCTCCGGCGGGGGAGCCACCGGTTCGGGCTCCGGCGGGGGAGCCACCGGTTCGGGCTCCGGTACGGGGGCCGGCGCCTCGGGCGCAGGCGGCGTCGTCGCCGTCGTGGGGTCCACGCTGTCCGTGGCTTCCGTGACCGTTCCCGTGGGCAGCGTCCCGACGTCGCTCATCGTGTGTGCCTCCCCGGCAACCGATTGCCTTCAGATGCGGACGGCGTATCCTCTACCCGTCGCACGTTTCGGTCAGGGTCCGTCCGAATCCCGATCTTTTTCCGGAACGACCTAGTGGCCTTTCTCTGAACGTTTGTCCGGAAATCGCGATCGGACGGCGAAGTGGGACGCATCGCGATCGAGGAGGTGTCGGTGCGTCCCCCGGAGGTGTTCGTCCGTCCGCTGGCGCATGAGGA
>JACCWY010000187.1 GCA_013697395.1 Chloroflexota bacterium
CCCACAAGACGATCGGCGCAATAGTGGCGAGCGCCGAAGCGATATCCCCGAGAGTGTCGCTGTCCATTCGGGGCGATCCTAGCAGCGGCACTCGCGATCAGGGCGACCGTCAAACTGATGCACTACCCCACGACCGCTTCGGTTGACGAAGCGGTCGGCGTTGATATAGACTCCTCATTCGCGTGTCCGCGCCCCACCATGCCTTCTTCCAGGAGTCCTGAATGGCTTTGGCCGAGTCCGCCAGCCGATTTGAGCTGGCTCCGATTCGTGAAAACTTCTCGCATATTCCCGAGGTCCTCCCGCTTCCGAACCTGATCCAGACGCAGACCGATTCGTTCGAATGGTTCGTCACCACCGGCCTGCGTGAGCTACTCGACGAAATCACCCCGATCACCGACTTCACCGGCAAGAACCTGGAGCTCCACTTCCGCGAGTTCTACTTCGAAGAGCCGAAGTTCAACGAGGAAGACTGCCGCACTCGTGACCTTACCTTCGCGCGCCCGCTGAAGGTCGAGGTCGATCTCGTCATCAAGGAGACCGACGAGGTCAAGCACCAGACCGTGTTCATGGGCGACTTCCCGTGGATGACGGAGCAGGGCACCTTCATCATCAACGGCGCCGAGCGCGTCGTCGTGAGCCAGCTCGTCCGCTCCCCGGGCGTGTACTACACCGCCGCCGAGGACCCGGCGACGGGCCGGCTGCTGCATGCCGCGAAGGTCATCCCGAACCGCGGCGCCTGGCTGGAGTTCGAGACGTCCAACAAGGACCTGCTCAGCGTCAAGGTCGACCGCAAGCGCAAGATCCCGGTCACCACGCTGCTTCGCGCCGTCGGCCTGGAGACGTCCGAGATCGAGCGGATCTTCACGCCGTCCGACGACAATCCTGAGCACCCCTACGTCGCGCTGACCCTCGAGAAGGACCCGGCGCAGGATCAGGATCAGGCCCTGATCGAGGTCTACAAGAAGCTGCGTCCCGGCGATCCGCCGACCGTCGACAACGCCCGCGCGCTCGTCACCAGCCTCTTCTTCAACTTCCGCCGCTACGACCTCGGTCGCGTCGGCCGCTACAAGCTGAACAAGGCGCTGGTGGACGTTGCCACCAAGCTCAAGTTCGAGCTGCCGCCCGAGGAGGGTGCCAACCCGCGCGCCAGCCGCGTCATCAGCCGCGACGACATCGTGGCCATCATCGGCAAGCTGATCGAGCTGAACAACGGTCGCGGCGAGCCCGATGACATCGACCACCTCGGCAACCGGCGCATCCGCGCCAACGGCGAGCTGATCCAGAACCAGTTCCGGATCGGGCTGCTCCGCATGGAGCGCGTCGTCAAGGAACGGATGACGATCACCGACGCCGACCAGGCCACGCCGAACACGCTCATCAACATCCGGCCCGTCGTGGCCGCCATGAAGGAGTTCTTCGGCGGGAGCCAGCTCAGCCAGTTCATGGACCAGACGAACCCGCTGGCGGAGCTGACCAACAAGCGACGCCTGTCCGCCCTCGGTCCGGGCGGGCTGTCGCGCGAGCGTGCCGGCTTCGACGTCCGCGACGTGCACCCGTCCCACTACGGCCGGATGTGCCCGATCGAGACGCCGGAAGGCCCGAACATCGGGTTGATCGGCTCGCTGGCGACGTACGGCAAGATCAACAGGCACGGCTTCATCGAGACGCCGTACCGCAAGGTGCGCCGATACGTCGGCAGCCGGGACAAGCAGGCCGATGCGCTCGACCAGATCCTGGCCGAGGACCTCGTCCTGTCCGATGGCGGCAAGGCCGTCGCCAAGGCCGGTGCGGTGATCGACTCCAAGGTCTGGAGCCAGATCAAGGACGCCAAGGTGGCCCAGGTCCGGATCCGGCCAATCGTGACCGAGGAGATCGTCTACCTCGATGCGTCCGAGGAGGAGAAGTTCCACATCGCGCAGGCCAACGCCGCGCTCGATGAGAACAACCGCTTCGCCGAGGACCGGGTGCTCGTCCGCTGGAAGGACAAGTTCCTGGAGGAGACGGTCGACGTCATCGACTACATGGACGTCAGCCCGAAGCAGATCGTGAGCGTCGCCACCGCCATGATCCCGTTCCTCGAGCATGACGATGCGAACCGGGCGCTGATGGGCTCGAACATGATGCGCCAGTCGGTGCCGCTGCTCCAGCCGGAGTCGCCGGTGGTCGGCACGGGCGTCGAGTACCGCGCCGCCTTCGACTCGCAGGGCGTGCTCGTCGCGAAGCACGCCGGGACGGTGGTCAGCGTGACCGCCGACCATATCGCCGTCGAGCGCGACGCCGGCGACGAGCGCGACGACTATCGGCTCAAGAAGTTCCTGCGCTCGAACCAGGGCACCTGCATCAACCAGCGTCCGGTCGTCGACGTCGGCGACCGCGTGGCAGCCGGGCAGCTCCTGGCCGACGGCAGCAGCACCGATGCGGGCGAGATGGCGCTGGGTCAGAACATCCTGGTCGCCTTCCTCCCGTGGGAGGGCGGCAACTACGAGGACGCCATCGTGCTCAGCGAGCGCCTCGTCAAGGATGACCTGTTCACCTCGATCCACATCGAGAAGTTCGAGATCGAGGCCCGCGACACGAAGCTCGGCCCCGAGGAGATCACGCGCGACATCCCGAACGTGGGCGAGGAGAGCCTGCGCAACCTCGACGAGGACGGGATCATCTACGAGGGCGCGGAGGTGACTCCCGGCGACATCCTCGTCGGCAAGATCACGCCAAAGGGCGAGACCGAGCTGACCGCGGAGGAACGCCTCCTGCGCGCGATCTTCGGAGAGAAGGCGCGCGAGGTGCGCGATTCGTCCCTCCGCCTGCCGAGCGGCACGCGCGGCATCGTCGTCGACGTCCGGCAGTTCAGTCGCGACAACGGGGACGAGCTGCTCCCCGGCGTCAATCGTCTCGTGCGGGTCAGCGTGGCCCAGAAGCGCAAGATCAGCGTCGGCGACAAGATGGCCGGACGGCACGGCAACAAGGGCGTGATCGCCAAGATCCTGCCGGTCGAGGACATGCCGTTCATGCCGGACGGCACGCCGGTCGACATCGTGCTCAACCCGCTCGGCGTGCCGAGCCGCATGAACATCGGCCAGATCCTCGAGACCCACCTGGGCTGGGCGATGCAGGCGCTGGGGCTCAAGGCAGCGACGCCGGTCTTCGACGGCGCCACTGAGGAGCACATCGCCGATGCGCTGAAGCGGGCCGGCCTGCCGCGCGACGGCAAGACGGAGCTCTTCGACGGGCGCACCGGCGAGCCGTTCGATCATCGCGTGACGGTGGGCTACATCTACATGCTCAAGCTCCACCACCTGGTGGAGGACAAGATCCACGCGCGCAGCACCGGACCTTACAGCCTCATCACCCAGCAGCCGCTGGGCGGCAAGGCGCAGTTCGGTGGCCAGCGCTTCGGCGAGATGGAGGTCTGGGCGCTCGAGGCGTACGGCGCCGCCAACATTCTCCAGGAGCTCCTCACCGTGAAGAGCGACGACGTCATGGGTCGCGTGCAGACCTACGAGGCGATCGTGAAGGGCGAGGAGATCCAGCCGCCGGGCGTGCCCGAGTCGTTCAAGGTGCTCATCAAGGAGCTCCAGGCGCTCGGCCTGTCGGTGGAGATCCTGAACGAGAACGAAGAGGAGATCCGCTTCATCGAGGACACTGGCAGCTACCCGCTGCCGGATCTCGGCGGGATCAATCTCCAGGGCTTTGAGGAATAGCCACGGCAGCGCGGTGACGGGGACGTTGCCGCGCGTGCTCACCCATCGGTCCATCCTGAGCCGGGGCCTGGTCCGCCCCGGCAACGAGCGCAATGGCGGCGTACAGCCGCAGGAGTCTTAGCCGCTCATGCTGGAAGTCAACAATTTCGACGCGATCCGGATCAGCCTGGCATCGCCCGATCAGATCAAGGGCTGGTCGTCGGGCGAGGTCACCAAGCCGGAGACGATCAACTACCGCACGCTCAAGCCGGAGAAGGACGGCCTCTTCGACGAGCGCATCTTCGGTCCGACCAAGGACTGGGAGTGCTACTGCGGCAAGTACAAGCGCATCCGCTACAAGGGCATCATCTGCGACAAGTGCGGCGTCGAGGTCACGCGCTCGAAGGTCCGCCGCGAGCGGATGGGGCACATCAAGCTGGCCAGCCCGGTCAGCCACATCTGGTACTTCAAGGGCACGCCCAGCCGCCTTGGAATCCTGCTCGACATCAGCCCGCGCAACCTCGAGCGCATCCTCTACTTCGCGCTCTACGTCGTCACTCGCGTCGACGAGGGGCAGCGCGAGAAGGCCGCCCAGCGCATCGACGAGGAGGCGGAGGAGCGGATCGCCCGCGCACAGGCCATCGTCGACGAGAAGACCGCCGAGCTCGAGGGCGCCGTTGCCGACAAGCGGACCGAGGTCGAGGCTGCCCACCAGTCCGAGAAGAAGCGCGTCACCGAGCAGCAGGCCGCCCGCACCGAGGAGCTGATGACGGCCGCCCAGGCGGTCGAGGCCTCGATCAAGGAGGGCGGCAAGACGCTCGCCGAGGACGTCGTCTTCGCCGCCACCGGCGAAGTGATCGGCCGCGGCGGCGAGACGTCCAAGGACGCACTGGCCCAGCTGCGCTCGGTCGTCAAGTCCGAGGTAGAGTCCGTCGACCGCGATGGCCGAGAGGCGTTGGCCACGGCCGAGGAGAAGTACCAGGCCGCCGTCGCCGACCTGACCTCCGGGATCCAGGAAGCGACGGCCTCCGAGCGCGAGGAGGTCGCGCGCGAAACGGATGACGCCAAGCTCTGGGCGCGCACCGAGCGCGGCCGGCTGGCCGACATCAAGGTCATGCAGATCCTGACCGAGGGCGAGTACCGGCACCTGACGGAGATGCACGGCCGCATGTTCGACGCCGGCATGGGCGCCGAGGCGGTCAAGAAGATCATCGAGGCGATCGATCTCCACGAGCTGAGCCAGACGCTCCACGTGGAGATGCGCCAGACGTCGGGCCAGCGCCGCAAGAAGGCGATCAAGCGGCTGCGCCTGATCGAGGCCTTCCGCAAGAGCGGCGCACGGCCGGAGTGGATGATCCTGTCCACCCTGCCGGTCATCCCTCCGGACCTGCGACCGATGGTGCAGCTGGACGGTGGCCGCTTCGCGACCTCCGACCTGAACGACCTCTACCGCCGGGTCATCAAC
>JACCWY010000189.1 GCA_013697395.1 Chloroflexota bacterium
ATCGGGCCAGCAACTCATGGTAGTCCGCGACTCGTGCCTTAATTCCGTATTTGTCCCCGATCTCATTCAGCCGTTTTTCCCCGCGAGTACAGATAGCGGTCACAGTGGCCAGGGGATGCGCATTGTAAATGCGGACATACTGCTCCCCCATGATGCCCAGTCCGATCACTCCTATGCGTACCTTATCTGTCATGTGTCCTCTCGCCGGTAGAAATGAACGCGGGTGAAGAGTTAGCACCGTTTGCGCCGTCGCTGAATAACTGCTCGGTAAGGTTGGTCACTTTCTCGATCAGGATATCTGCCGCGTCTGGTTGGCATTTTGATGAAACTACTTCGTAGCCACCATCCGCGTACGCCTGCCGCGTAGGCAGGTATCCGATGTAACCATTGGCAATTCCAAAAACAAATGTCATGTGCGGTGACTGACGCTTGAGGGTCAAGCCGATTTCAACAAAGACCTCGCCGGGGATCGCGACAAAAGCGGCATTGCCCAGACGGAAACCCTGAAGCTCGATTGGCAGGTGTCCGTCAGGCAGGCCCAGCGCCTCACGAGCATAGAAATTTGTAATCGAGGCATAAAGGCGTCGCGTTTTTGCCGGCATTATTTGTTCGGGAGGCGCACCCTCCGCAGTTAGTCGTGCCAGGTGCGCGTCAGCATCTTCCAAGGACTTGATGGCTTCTTCAAGTGGGGGATAGTTCTTCAGCGGCAGGTTGACCGATATCGTAAGCGCGTTGACAGTGGGCGTGTCGCTGGTGGTGATATCCGGCAACGCAACCAGCGTCGCATCCGCGAGCAAATGGCCCAGCTCGGCAGCTCGCTCAAAAGTGCGGCCCGGCGTAATCACACCAATTGCACTCAATTCGGAAGAATGGCCCATACTAATGTTGCCTTGAGTGCCGTTGACGAACATTGCAAAGCCATCGGGACCAATGTTTCTTTCGATCTGCTCGATCGCGAAATTGGGAAAGTCTCCGGTGACCAACAGATTATCTGGTCCCAGCACGGTTGGATGGCACGAATAGTTTATGAGAACCGCGCGCGGCTGGCCATTGAGATCATCAACCTTGATGATACCCACCTGTTCATCAATGGGCCGCTGATCGGGGCTACGACGATTGACTCCTACTCCGTCAACTTTGGCCTCGCCGACGCCGACTCTGGCCGGAAACCGCGTTAGCCACGCATTGGTTACGCTTTGCTCGACGGCCTCCGCGAGCGAATCCATGTAAACCGAATCAACGCTCTCTTCGGGATTGAAGAATGTCGTGATCGTAACCGGACCGGCATGCGTGTGGGTAGAGGCGATCATCACAGACTCAGGTTTAATTCCCGTTCTTCTCTGAATTCCGTCACGCACCCGTTTGATGAACTCGCTCGACAACGCCAGCAGGTCCACACTGACCAAAGCAACAACGGATTCTCCGTTCGCCAACACGAGGGCGCGCGCGAACAGATCATCGTGGATTCCCTCCGACACACCGTGCCGGGCGGCGAATCCGGCAAGCGGCGCGCCGATCGAAGGGGATATGCAGACTTTACTGAATCCTGCCCGTAACAAAGGTTTTCCCCTGTGCGTCAATTAAAGAGGATTTGACGCGTTATAGTTTTCGAATCGCCAGGTAGAGATCTGACAACCGGAGCCCAATATCTAACTATGGGGCTCCGCTGTCATGGCGAGATCAGAAGCTAAACCTCACGCCCAGTTGAATCGTGTGCGGGGCAAAGAAAGCGCTGCGCGGCAGCATGCTCCCAAGCAGGGGGTTGGTTAACGCGTTTGCATGGGTGTAATTCGTAGCGCTGCCGAGCCGATGCAGTCCTTCCCTGGTGACGTTGAACATGTCCATACGCACCTAAATTATTATTTACACGCCAAGCCGAGTAACTTTTGCTGCAGAGACATTTAAGAGCCGCCCATAAGGAGCGCGGAAGAAGTTACGCGGAATGTTCCCGAGAGTGCCGGGCGGATAGTCAAGGCTTATCGAGCCCGGTTGAATAAGAAACAGTCGCGCGCCATTGTGCTCCCAGGCTCGGACCGCATCATCCCACGCGTCCCCACTCAGATATGGTTCGCGCGCCAGGTCGCCGCGTTCGGGGATGCTCAGAGCAGTATTCGTCAGACGATTAAATATGTAGGGGTTAATGGGCAAACCTGATTGGAGCGTCAAAACGCCTGAGAACCGCCAGCCGCCCACCAGCTTATCCGTCAGGCCGCCGCTGTTCCAGAAGCGTTTTCCCTTACCGAAAGGTAGCTCCACGATGCCGTTCGTCACCCAGCGGTGCGGGACGTCCAGAGCGGAAACGCCCTTGCTATCGTCAAAGTTAAGGTTGTTGGCGATGAAGGCGTGATTGGCAAAGACAGAAAATATCTCCGCGCCCTGGTCTATGTTTTTAGACCACGTGTAGGTTGATGTGAAGCTGTAGCCTTGTGAAAAGCGCTTCGTAACCTTTGCCGTCCCTGCGTTGTAGTTCGAAGACAGAACATTTGCGACGATATTCGATCCGATGGTGAAGTTTTCATACTGCCGCCGCAAGTACGGGTTGGCGGCAGGGACTAAACTCTGTAGGTTTGCCGGAGTCGCGCTGAAGGTTGGCTGATTGAAGAACCACTGCAGAGGCAGGTTCTTTGAAACTGAACCGGCATAAGTGAGATCTACAACCATGTCCCAGGGAAATTGCCGTTGGAGGTTTACACTCCATTGCTGTGATTGCGGGGTCTTGTATGAGCCAAGGGAGGAGATGCCCAGCACAGGGTGATTGTTAACTGCTGCCGGATTCACACCGGCGGGAATTGAGAGAGTGATCCCGCTTCCCGTGGTCGGGGTGAACTGATTGCTGGGAAAAAGATTGTCCAGGGAAATGGTAGGGGTCTGAAAACTGGTTAGCGAACCCTGGAAGCTCCCGCGTCTGAAAGGTGTGTATTTTTGCCAGTGAAAGAACTGCGATGAGTCAGCCATAAAAATCCCGTAGCCTGCGCGGATCACCGTGGGATCGTCCTTGAAGGGTTGAATCGCCACACCGATGCGCGGACCAAAATCGTTCTTGTCTGCATCAACCACCCGTGAGCTGGTGCAGCAGACTACCAGCGGGCTATTGGCGAGTTGGGCAACTACCGGATCAGCTACAATCAAGCGCCCACCGCCCTCAAGGTCAACGCGGCTGCCCCCCAGCAGGTTTTCTCTGAAAGGCTGATGATACTCATAGCGTAATCCGGCGTTCACGGTCACGCGATTGTTCACCTTCCAGTCGTCCTGGAGGTACACGGCCCACGGCCTGTTCTGCAAGTGAGCGAGTTGGGGCGTTGTCAGCGAATGACTGTTCGGTAGTCCTAACAGGAGATCCGCAACGTGGTTATTTCGGTTGCCGCCGGTCCCTATGCTGCTGTTGCCGGTGCTAAAAAGGCCGTTGAAGTTCGCTCTACCATTCGTATCGATGCGTTCGCCATTCCTGAAACGGTTCTCGTC
>JACCWY010000194.1 GCA_013697395.1 Chloroflexota bacterium
ATCGAGGCGTAGTCTTCGCTGGCGGGGTCGTCGCTCGACGACTCGAGCGCCTTGAGCGCCGAGCCGCGGATGACGGGGACGTCGTCGCCGGGGAACTCGTACTTGCTGAGGAGCTCGCGCACCTCCATCTCGACGAGATCGACGAGCATCTCGTCATCGACCATGTCGACCTTGTTGAGGTAGACGACCAGGCTCGGCACCTCGACCTGGCGCGCCAGGAGGATGTGCTCGCGGGTCTGCGGCATCGGGCCGTCGGCGGCCGACACGACCAGAATGGCGCCGTCCATCTGGGCGGCACCGGTGATCATGTTCTTGATGTAGTCCGCATGACCCGGGCAGTCGACGTGCGCGTAGTGGCGATTCGCGGTCTGGTACTCGACGTGGCTGATCGCGATCGTGATCCCGCGCTGACGCTCCTCTGGGGCGTTGTCGATCTGGACGAGGCCTTGAAGTCAGCGCCGCCCGACAGCGACAGGTACTTCGTGATCGCTGCCGTCAGGGTCGTCTTGCCGTGGTCGACATGCCCGATCGTCCCGACGTTGACGTGCGGCTTGCTGCGGTCGAACTTCTGCTTGGCCATATCTGGTCCTTCGTCGCTCCTTGTGTCTTAGCTCTTCGACTTTGCGATCAGCTCGTTGGCGAGGCTGGCGGGGACTTCCGCGTAGCGGCTGAACTCCATGGAGTAGGTGGCACGACCCTGGGTCATGCTGCGCAGCTCGGTCGCGTAGCCGAACATCTCGGCCAGCGGAACGTGCGCCTGGATCATGCGGCTCGTCCCGCGCTCATCGATCCCGTCGATCGTGCCGCGCTTGCTGTTGAGGTTTCCGATGACGTCGCCCATGTAGTCCTCGGGCGCCGTGACCTCGACCTTCATGATCGGCTCGAGGATGGCCGGATCGGCCTTCCGCACACCGTCCTTGGCTGCCATGCTGCCGGCGATCTTCATCGCCATCTCGGAGCTGTCGACCTCGTGATACGACCCGTCGATGAGGGTCACCTTCAGGTCGATCACCGGGAACCCGGCGATGACGCCCCCGGCCAGCGCCTCGACGACGCCCGACTCGATGGCGCGCCAGAACTCGCGCGGCACGGAACCGCCGACGATCTTCGACTCCCATTCGAATCCGGCGCCACGCTCGAGCGGCTCAAGCGTCAGCACGGCGTGGCCATACTGCCCCTTGCCGCCGGTCTGGCGCACGAATCGGCCCTCGGCCTTGACGCCCGTGCGGATCGCCTCACGGTAGCTCACCTGCGGCCGGCCAACGTTGGCCTGCACCTTGAACTCGCGCAGCATGCGGTCGACGAGCACCTCGAGGTGGAGCTCTCCCATGCCGGCGATCCGCGTCTGGCTCGACTCCTGGTCCGTGTGGACGCGGAAGGTCGGATCCTCGGCCGCGAGTCGCTGGAGGGCGATTGCCATCTTGTCCTGGTCGGCCTTCGTCTTCGGCTCGACGGCGAGCTCGATCACCGGCTCCGGGAAGGTGATCGACTCCAGCACGATTGGCTTGTCCTCGGCCGACAGCGTGTCGCCGGTCGTGGTGTTCTTGAGGCCGACGGCGGCGGCGATGTCGCCGGCGCTGACCGACTCGATCTCCTCGCGGTGGTTGGCGTGCATCTGGAGGATGCGCCCGACCCGCTCTTTCACGCCTTTGGTGCTGTTGTACACGTACGAGCCGGTCTTAAGCGTGCCCGAGTACACCCGGAAGTAGGCGAGGTTGCCGACGAAGGGATCGGTCGCGATCTTGAACGCGAGCGCGGTGAACGGCTCGGAGGGATCGGTGACGCGAATGACTTCCTCACCGGTGCGCAGGTCCTTGCCGACCATCGGCGGCACGTCGAGCGGGCTGGGCAGGTAATCGACCACTGCGTCGAGCATCGGCTGCACGCCCTTGTTCTTCAGGGCGGAGCCGGTCAGGACCGGCACGACCTTGTAGGCCAGCGTGCCGGCGCGCAGCGCGCGGCGCAGCTCGTCTGGGCCGATCTGCTCGCCCTCGAGGAACTTGTGGGCGATGTGGTCGTCGAGGTCGGCCACCGCCTCGATCATCTTCTCCCGCCACTCGTCGGCGAGCGACTGGACGTCGGCCGGGATGTCGCCGACCTGGATCTGGTCGCCCAGGTTGTTGCCGTACGTGATCGCATTCATGTTGATGAGGTCGATTACCCCGCGGAACGTGTCCTCGGACCCGATCGGCACCTGGAGCGGCACGGCGTTCACGCCGAGGCGGTCCTTGATCATGTCGACCACGCGCCAGAAGTCGGCGCCGGTGCGGTCGAGCTTGTTCACGAAGCAGAAGCGCGGGATGTGGTACTTGTCGGCCTGGCGCCAGACGGTCTCGGACTGCGGCTCGACGCCGGCCACGCCGTCGAAGACGACGACCGCGCCGTCGAGCACGCGAAGGCTGCGCTCGACCTCCACCGTAAAGTCCACGTGGCCGGGCGTGTCGATGAGGTTGATTCGATGGTCGTCCCAGAAGCAGGTCGTCGCGGCGGCCGTGATCGTGATCCCCCGCTCCTGCTCCTGCTCCATCCAGTCCATCGTCGCCGCGCCCTCGTGGACCTCGCCGAGCTTGTAGATCTTCTTCGTGTAGAACAGGATCCGCTCGGTCACGGTCGTCTTGCCCGCGTCGATGTGCGCGATGATCCCGATGTTCCGGCTGCGCTCGAGCGGGATGCTGGCGGTGGACGCCGGACGGCCGGCGGTCTGCGTCGTCATCGGTCTACCACTTGAAGTGGCTGAAGGCCTTGTTGGCCTCGGCCATCCGGTGGGTGTCCTCGCGTCGCTTCACCGCGGCGCCGATGCCGTTGCTGGCGTCCATCAGCTCGGCCGACAGCTTGTCCGCCATGCTCTTCCCGTTGCGCCGCCGGGCCGACTCGATCAGCCAGCGCATGCCGAGGCTGACGCGGCGATCGGCGCGCACCTCGACCGGGATCTGGTACGTGGAGCCGCCGACGCGCTTCGGCTTGACCTCGATCAGCGGCATCGCGTTGCGCAGCGCCTGCTCGAGCACCTCGACGCCGGCACGGCCGGCCTGGCTCTCGCACCGGGCGAGGGCGTCCTCGAGGATGCGGTGAGCCAGGTGGCGCTTGCCACCGTACATGAGCTTGTTGGTGAATTGGTTGAGCGTCAGCGCGGTGCCGGTCAGCTGCTCCGCGTACTTGGTCTTACGCGCGATCGTGGGTCGTCGTGGCATCGCTGGCTACGCCTTGCCCGGCGCCTTCGCGCCGTACTTGCTGCGGCTCTGCCTGCGGTCCCGCACGCCGGCGGCGTCGAGCGTGCCCCGGATGATGTGGTACTTCACCGCCGGCAGGTCCTTCACGCGCCCGCCGCGGACGAGCACCATCGAATGCTCCTGCAGGTTGTGCCCGACGCCGGGGATGTAGGCGGTGACCTCCATCCCGTTCGTGAGGCGCACGCGCGCGACCTTCCGAAGCGCCGAGTTCGGCTTCTTCGGGGTGCGCGTCATGACCTGCAGGCACACGCCGCGTCGCTGCGGCGCGCCTCGGCCCTCAGACGTGGTCTGCTTGAGGGTGTTCAGCGTCCGGCGCAGCGCCGGGGCCTTCACCTTCTTGATGGCCGGCTTTCGACCCTTGCGGACCAGCTGGCTGATGGTTGGCATCGAGAACGAGAACCTCGCGTCAGTTGAATATCTTGCGATCGCGCCGATCGATGAACGCCCACGGCGATCCGATTGAGCCGCCGATTCTTGGGTTCATCGAGGGTGCCCGGTCGGGCACACACGAAGGCGCCCCGCACCCGGGACACCGATCTCGGAGTATACGGAACACCCGTTCGGAGTGTCAAACGAACACCCTCTGCGTGGGGAGCACCGGAGGACCGCCGATCACTGTGTTCTGGCTCCGGCCCTACGGCGCCCGATGCCAACCCAATTGGCCCTGTGACGGAGGAACTCTCCATCCGTCGCCGAAATGCCAGCTGGATTGGGGCCCTGGCGATCGAACGATGGCACATCCCCTGACTCACGCTCGATGGCGTCCCGCCACCGCGCGGTCGATCGTCGCAGGGCCAACCAGGTTGGCACGTGGCGCCAGCACATGGCGCCAGCACGTCGCGCCAGCACGTGGCGCCAGCACGTCGCGCCAGCACGTCGCGCCCGCACGTCGCGCCCGCACGTCGCGCCAGCACGGGGCGCCCCCGAGGGAGAGCGAGAAGAAGGGCGGCCACGCGGGCCGCCCTTCATGCATCGGTCTTGATGGCGCGGCTACTTCTTAGCAGCCGCCTCCTTCTCCTTCTCCTCGGCCGGCTCCTCGGTCAGCTCGTCGAAGACGGCCTCCTCGACGGCAGCCTCCATCTCCGGGTTGTCGCCGGCGCCCATGAGGTCGGCGATGGTGTCCCCCGCCTCGACGGCGGCCGCCTCTGCCTCGTCGGGCTCGATCTCCCCGTCGCCGTCGGCATCGGGGTCGCCGGACAGGAAGGCGCGGGCCGCGGCGGCCTCACGCTGCTGCTCCTCGTCGGCCGGGGACAGCTGCCCGGCGCGCTCGGCCTGCAGCCGTCGAGCCTCGGCGCCAGTCCCGGCCGGGATCAGCTTGCCGATGATGACGTTCTCCTTGAGGCCGATGAGGTGGTCCTTGGCGCCGTTGATGGCGGCCTCGGTGAGCACCCGGGTCGTCTCCTGGAAGCTTGCCGCCGCCAGGAACGAGCTCGTGTTGAGGGAAGCCTTTGTCACACCGAGCAGCACGGTCTGCGCGGTCGCCGGCTCGCCGCCCTCGGCCAGGATCCGGTTGTTCGTTTCCTCGAACTCGAAGCGGTCGATCAGCTCGGAGGGGAGCAGCTCGGTGTCGCCGGCGTTGTCGACCGTCACCTTGCGCAGCATCTGGCGCACGATGATCTCGATGTGCTTGTCGCTGATGGTGACGCCCTGGGAGCGATACACCTTCTGGACCTCGCCGACCAGGAAGCGCTGGACGGTGTCCACGCCCTTGATCTGGAGCAGGTCCTTCGGGTTCATCGAGCCCTCGGTCAGCGCATCGCCGGCCGACACCACGTCGCCGTCGGCGACGCGCAGGCGCGCCGAGTGCGGCACCGGGTACTCGCGCACGTCCACCTCTTCGGTGTGGAGCGTGAGCGTGTTGCCCTTCTTCGTGACGCGCCCACCGGTCGGTGCCTTGACCTCGATCAGCTCGTCATCGTCGCCGATGCGGGCCAGCAGCTGGCCATCGGTCACCTCGTCGCCACCGGCGACCAGGATCTCGTGCTGCCGCGTGAGCTTGAAGGTGGTGTCGTATGCCTCGGTGTGGGTGACCCGCACCAGGATCGGCTGGTCGCCCGTTGCCGGCGGCACCTCGACGACACCGTCGATCTCGGTCATGGTCGCCTGGCCCTTCGGGATGCGCGCCTCGAACAGCTCCTCGACGCGCGGCAGGCCCTGGGTGATGTCCTCGCCGGCGACGCCGCCGGTGTGGAACGTTCGCATCGTGAGCTGCGTTCCCGGCTCGCCGATCGACTGGGCAGCGATGATCCCGACCGCCTGGCCAAGATCCACGAGCGTGCCGGTCGCCAGGTTGCGTCCGTAGCACATGCGGCACACGCCGTGGCGCGCAGCGCAGGTGAGCGGCGAGCGGACGCTGACACGGTCGATGCCGGCCGCCTCGATGCGCAGCAGCGCCGCCTCGTCGATCTCGGCGTTGCGCTCGACGAGCACCTCGCCGGACTTCTCGTCGGTGATCTCGAGCGCGGCCATGCGACCGATCAGCCGATCGAGGAACGGCTCCGGGATCTGCTCCGACTCCTCGGACGTGATCCAGGTGCCGATGTCGGCTCCGCAGTCGTCCTCGCGGGTGATGACGTCCTGCGCCACGTCCACCAGGCGCCGGGTCAGGTACCCGGAGTCGGCGGTCCGCAGGGCGGTGTCGGCGAGGCCCTTGCGGGCGCCGTGGCTCGAGATGAAGTACTCGAGCACGCTCATCCCCTCGCGCAGGTTCGAGCGAATGGGCAGGTCGATGATCCGGCCGGACGGGTCTGCCATCAGGCCACGCATCCCGGCCAGCTGGTGGATCTGGGTCACCGACCCACGCGCGCCCGAGTTGGTGATGAGCATGATCGAGCCGCGCTCGTCGAGCCCCTTGAGCATCGACTGCGTGACCTCGTCGGTCGTCTCGCGCCAGACCTCGACGGTCTGGGTGTAGCGCTCGTCCTCGGTGATGAAGCCGCGACGGAACTCGCGGTCGATGCCGGCGACCCTGCCCTCCGCGTCGTGCAGGAGCTTGGCCTTCTGCTTCGGGACGACCAGGTCCTCCACGCCGATCGTGATGCCGGCCGCGGTGGCGTACCGGAAGCCGACGCCCTTGATGCCGTCCACGAGGGTCGCCGTCGCGGCGGGGCCCAGGTCGCGGTAGCAGCGGGCGATGATCTCCTTGAGTGCCTTGCGGTCCATCACGCGATTCGCGAAGCCGAGCTCGCGCGGCAGGACCGCGTTGAAGATCACGCGGCCGGCCGTGGTGTCGACCACCTCGTGGTGGCTGCGGATGGTGCCGTCCTCGTCCGTCCCGTCGTACAGGTCGAGCTCGACCTTGACCGGGGCCTGGACGTGCACCTGTCCCAGCTGCGCGGCCATGACCACCTCGTCGTCGCTCGAGAAGGCGCGCCCGGCGCCCTTCTCCCCGTCGACCTGGACGGTCAGGTAGTAGCAGCCGAGCACCATGTCGTGGGTCGGGCTGACGACCGGCGACCCATCGGCCGCGGAGAGCAGGTTGCGGGTCGAGAGCATCAGCTCCTTCGCCTCGCGCTGCGCCGCGGTGCTGAGCGGCACGTGCACCGCCATCTGGTCGCCGTCGAAGTCCGCGTTGAACGCGAAGCAGACGAGCGGGTGGATCTGGATGGCCGACCCTTCGACCAGGACCGGCATGAACGCCTGGATCCCGAGCCGATGGAGGGTGGGCGCGCGGTTCAGCAGGACCGGGTGGTCGCTGATGACCTCCTCGAGCACATCCCACACCTCGGGCCGGACCCGCTCGACGATGCGCTTGGCGCTCTTGATGTTGTGTGCGAAGCCCTTCTCGACGAGCTGCCGCATGACGAACGGCTTGAACAGCTCGAGCGCCATCTTCTTCGGCAGCCCGCACTGGTGCAGCTTCAGCTCGGGGCCGACGACGATGACGGACCGGCCGGAGT
>JACCWY010000196.1 GCA_013697395.1 Chloroflexota bacterium
CGCTGCCAAGCAGCTCACCCGGCGTGAAGTCGATCCGCTCGGGGGTCGGCGTCGTCTGACCGTTGTGGTAGCGCTCGATCGCGGGGATCGCGTCTCGAGCGTAGGACGTCGGGTACCCGTCGACAGGGTCGTCGTACAGGACGCACAGCACCTTCGCCATCTCTGCCTAACCTCCCTCACCTACGTCCGGACATGGCCCGAGGATGCTACGCCTCGGTGGCGGACCACGCCCCCGGCGATCGTGGACGTCCGTCCCCTCGCGTCGCATCCTGCGGGTGACGCCGATGCGGCGCGAGCCGCGGCCTTCGAACGCGATCAAGCGGTCCGTGCCCGAGATCGTCGCCATAGTTGACACCACCGACCACGCTTCGGGCAGCAACCCGTACTACCAGCCCGCCAAGAAGTAGGGATGAGGTCGGGATCGGCTGCCTTGTCTCTGACGTGACCTACTCGATCGTCCTCGACGCCGTGACGCGATCGCCATCCGACCGACCGCATCGGGTCCTGATCGTCGGCGGCGGGTCCGGGGGCTGTCCGCGACGCGCGAGACGGGCGGGGACCGCCGGATCGGCTGGCGCCCTCGCCCTGCCTAGCAGGTCACGTGAATGACCGCCGCGGCCTCGCGCCAGCCAGTCCCCGACAGCAGGCGGCAGGCCTCTTCGGTCGGCAGAGCCACGACCTCGACGCCTCGTCGTTGGGCCTCTTGGTACAGCTCCGGCATGATCGGCAGCTGGCCACTGGCGCCGGTGCCCACGATCAGGCGGGAGGCCGACCAGGGGATCTTCTCGTCGGGGGACAGGGGCGTGAGACCGTATCGGTCACGGTAGGCCTTCGATCGGCTTCTTCTTCCGGCGGCGCACGTGGCCAGCCTCGACGACGACGTCGCGGTCGAAGCGGCGTCCGTCGATCTCGACCAATCCGAAGCTGATGAGCCTGGCATCCACCGAAAGGAGACCGAAACCCCCCAGCTATGCGGCTGCCGGGCCGCGAAACCGACACCTGGTGGTTGGCTGGGGCGGAAGGAGTCGAACCTTCGATCTCCTGATCCAGAGTCAGGCGCCTTACCGCTTGGCCACTCCCCAGTGGATGAGCCAGATTCGTGCTCAGGACCGGCCCGCGCGGGTCCTCGCATGTTCGATTTTCCGGGGAGTCAGGTGCCCATCCCGGAAGGGAGTCAGGTGCCCACGCGCGAAGCCGAAAGAATCAGGTGCCCACGCCCAGGCGACTCCGGAGGGAGATTGTATCCGGGATGCCACTCACCGGCCAACTGGCCCGAATGGAAGCTGTCTGATCGTGGGTCAGGCAATCGCCCGTTGATGCGCGTAGCCGGCGAGGCGGTCATGGGCGCGGTGAGTGGTATCGGCGGGTACGATCTCGGGTATGGGCAAGGAGATCCCCGGATCATGGTTCGAGAGCGGCGACACCGAGCGTCGAACCTGGGACGAGATGGGGCTGGGCGAGGAACTTCACGCCGACGATGATGACTACATCGATGACGGGATCACAGATGAAGCATCAACGCTTGATGAATGGCTGGCGGGCTGGGATGAGCCTACTGACTTGACGCTCAGCCGCCGGCTTCGTGAAGAGCTCGTTGAGCGAATCAACGACCTGGAGCTGCGGATCCATTACCGGCGCGTCGCAGCCGATGCCGGCGGCGTCGTGGACGATGCCGCTGATGGGCGTGATCGAGCGAAGTTGGGCGAGTTGACCACGTTTCGTGACCAGCTTGCGCCCCTGGTGGCCGAGCAGCGGAGTGCGGATACCGAGACGCAGGAGGCCTTAGAGAATCCGCCTGATCGCAATCCTCCGGCAGTGAAGCCGGGGCACCACCGACTTCGGGAAGCCGCCATCAGCGCTGAACTGAATGCCAGCGAGTGGCTCCACTGGCAGGAGCTGCTGAAGGGCACGAACCAGACCGAGATCGCTACGAAGCTCGGTATCTCCCAGGGAGGGGTGAGCAAGCGAGAGCTCAAGCTGCGACAGAGGGTCGACGCCATTTCCATGCGGCTGACTGGCCGGCCGTACTCAGCAACTCAGATCGACCGTGGTCAGTGGGCACGACAAGGGCGCCGGAGGAATAAAAGCAGGCCTGAGCAGCGATAAGTAGGAGGCCTATTCAGGGCCTCCTTCCCATTTGGACCTCAAGGGCTCGACTCGAGGTGGGTCGGGTCCTTTTGCATGCCCGGAGGATCCCCGATGCTCAGAGCGAGATACCCGATTGGCGGACCCGAGGAACCACTCCTCATCCCTGGCAAGGGTTACGTCAAGCTCCCATTTCCTTGTCATCCAGAGGCGAAGCAGCAGGCTATCCTCAACCGCTGGGACCCCACACAGCCGGTCCAGTTCTGGGAGCAGACCTGCGCGGCCAGTTGGGACTGCGGTCGATTGTGGCGTTTCCAGTCCGACGGCAGGACCCTAGCGCTCGAGGAGATCGTCGTCCGAACCGATCCATCACCCGCCCAACAGTCCGATCCGCTTGATCCCTTCGACGTGGTTGCCCGTCGGATGCGTGAAGGCAGCGATTTCGGTCACTGGTCTCGCGATGCGTTCCGCGGCAGCAGGTCTATTTACCCTCGCGGGAGACAGGGGCGTCCTGGGATGTCCCGCCAGGACCACCGAAGAATGCGAAGATCAAGTTCGTAGCGTGGCTCGAAACGCGAGCGGTGGATGCGCGCCACGGGGCAACCGCGTGCCTGATTGCCTGTCAGGTGCCCGGGCTATCCATCTGAGCCGAGGCCGGCGGTGCCTGCCTTGCCCTTCCGACGCGGCTCCATGCATTCTGGCGAGCCACAGATGTCGTACTCCCCCTCGAGCTGCCGACGGAGTTCCTTTGCGCGCTCACACGCGTCAACACCGCGGGCCAGCGGATTGATGTGCTTGAACAGCTCGTGAGCCAATCGCCTGCCGCGAAGGCGGACACACGCGCTGGACATTCGTACACCCCCTCGGCGCGTTCGGCGGTCAGTGATCTGGGCGTGAAACCGTTCTTCCGGCGAATTGTGGGTATCGCCGAAATACAGCTCAGGCTTCTTGCGCTTACGGCTCGGCTCCAGCTCAACCACATAGACGTATCCGTATCGGCCCCAGTCCGGAGGTCGCTGGTTCTGGCCATCAAGCAGCTCCGCCACGGCCGTCGCGACGCTCCACTCGGGGCGCGGCTCATCGGTCAGCAGCGTAACCCCCGGCGACCTTCTGCCCCGGTTACGTAGGTGGGCAAGCTGCTCGAAGTTGGCCCGTGTTCCGAGCTGGCGCCAATACAGCTCCCTGAACTTGCCGTAGTGAGACTTACTGGCCCGGTCCATGTTCGCGACGCCGGCCGTCGGAGCCAGCCGTTCCAGCGCGCGAACCCTGCTTGGGAGAGTCTGGCCGACACCTGGCACGCCGACGAAGAACAACCCCCCGTCCTGCTTCCAGACGAGAGCGCTCAGCTCACTCAGCGGCTTGACGCGGATGCCCGAGGTCACGTTCAGATACTAGGGCGCCGTCACGTGCTCGGACACCTCGATCGAGATGGGGTCCGGCGTGTATGACCGCCTGACTGCGTATCAGGCCTTGTTGTGTGCCGAATGCGCGCTCCTCCACGTTCAGTCTCGGCGAGCAGCGCCAAGAGAGGACAGGGACAGCCAGGCGTCCGGCCGCACGCCTGATCCCTTATCCGAAACCCTATTGCGAGACTAGTACCCGTTCAGGAAGAGAAGATTGGTGACCGTGCCCGGCCCGACCGTTAGCAGCTGCGTGCCTATACCCGGCCGGCGCATCAACTCAACCGCTGCGCAGGCCGATGCGGATATGCTTCAACTCGTAGCAGTGCTCCAGCCCTTCGGGGCCGAGCTCGCGGCCGAAGCCTGACTCCTTCCATCCGCCGAAGGGCGCGGCCAGCTCGGTCACGTCGTTGACGTTGACGCCTACGCCGCCGGCCTCCAGCCGCTCGGCCACGTACAGGCAGCGCTCTAGGTCGCGCCCGAAGACGTAGGCGGCCAGGCCGTACGGCGAGTCGTTGGCCATGGCGATTGCCTCGTCGAGCGAGCGGTAGCGGCGGATGGCGGCCGCCGGTCCGAACGTCTCCTCGCGCATGACGCGCATACCGGGCTCCACGTCGGCCAGCACGGTCGGCTCGTAGAACCAGCCGCGCGCGTATCGGTGGCCGTCCGGGACCCGTCCGCCGGCGACCAGCCGCGCCCCGGGGTTCACGGCATCAGCAACGTGTTCGACCGACCGCTGGCGGGTGGCCTCGTTCAGCAGCGGCCCGTACTCGACCTCGGGATCCAGGCCATGGCCCAGCCGCAGCTCGCGCGAGCGTTGCGCAAAGGCATCGGTAAAGTCGTCGGCCAGCCCATCGGCCACGAAGAGGCGGTTCGCCGCGATGCAGATCTGGCCCATGTTCGAGTAGCTGCGCCGCACGGCGGCCGGCACCACCACATCGAGGTCCGCGTCATCGAGGACGATGAGCGGGGTCTGGCCGCCCAGCTCCAGCGACAGGCGCTTGATGGGTCGGCCGCCAGGCGCATGACGTGGCGCCCCGTCTCGGTCGAGCCGGTGATGGTGAATAGACGGCTGATCGGATTGCGCACCAATTCGTCGCCCACCACCGAGTCGCGCCCGATGACCAGGTTGAGCACGCCGGGCGGGAGCCCGGCATCGGCGTAGGCCTGGACGACCTGCGCCACTCGTAGCGTCGGTCATGTGGGGCGTTGCCCTGGCGCAGGGCGAGTACGCCGTGAGTCACCGGGCGAGTGTGCCAAGGCGCCGACCTGCACCGAGGGTCAGGACCGCCCACGCCAGGGGCGCTTGCCTGCCAGGACACCTGGAAACTCGATCCAGCGTTCGGGCTGGTCGAGCCAGAGCGCCAGGTGCTGAGCGAACCGCGGTCCGGCCAGCCGCAAGGTCGGCTCGGCATCGGCAAGAAGTGGCTTGAGCCGTTCCGCGGCGAACACACGGATCCCGTCGCTCGACGTACCGCTTGCCCGGAGGCTGAGGCCGGAACTTGGCGGTTAGGTCGCCGATCACCACGCTGCAGCGCCGACTGGCGAAATAGTCAAGGATCAGCATGCCGCCGTGCGCGCGGGTGGCGAGCTCGCGTCGCAGCCTTGGCTCCACGCCGATGCTGATCTCCGAGCGCGGCACCACTCGATTCTGCAGGACGTCCATCGGGCCCATAGCATCCCACACCGGCCGAAATCGCCGCAGAGCATGGCGTGCTCAGGCACCGGGCTGGACCCGCGCCTGCACGTGGTCGGCAATGGCCGCGAGGATGGCCACCGTGGCCCGCATCGGCCCGGCGGTCAGCGCAGCACCCCGCGGAGCGCCGAGCGTGCCGCCCGCCAGCCGCAGATCCCGTGCACCCCTCCGCCCGGTGGGGTCGACGACGAGCAGATGAAGAGGCCCGGATCGGGCGTCGAATACGGGTCCAGCCGGACGGCCGGGCGGGTGAAGAACTGGGTCAGCGACTGAAGCCCGCCGTTGATGTCGCCGCCGACGTAGTTCGGGTTGTACGTCTCGAGCTCGTGCGCTCCCATGGCGTGCACCTGCAGGATGCGCTCGCGGAAGCCCGGGGCAAAGCGTTCGACCTGGGCCAGGGTCGGCTCGGTCATGTCCGCCGGGGAGCCGTTCGGCACGTGGCAGTAGGCCCAGACCGTGTGCTTGCCCTCCGGCGCGCGGGAGGCGTCGAAGCGCGACTGCTGGGCGAGCAGCACGAACGGCCGCTCCGGCACCCGGCCGCGGCTCACCGCGCGCTCGCTCGCCACGATCTCCTCGAAACGACCGCCGAGGTGCACCGTGCCCGCCTCGCCGACCCGTGGGTTGCGCCAGGGGATCGGCCCGTCGAGGGCGATGTCGAGCTTGAAGCTGCCCGGACCGTACCGATACCGACGCAGCTGCGCCGCATACGCTCCGCGGAGCCGATCGCCGGCGATCGCCAGCACCTGGCGAGGGGTCAGGTCGAAGAGGATGGCCCGATGCGGCGGCAGCTCCTTCAGCCTGCGAATCTCGAGGCCCGTGCGGATCTCGCCGCCAAGCTGGGCGAGGTGTGCGGCCAGGGCGTCGGGGATTGCCTGGCTGCCGCCGGCCGGCATCGGCCAGCCGACGGCGTGAGCGCTGGCCAGGAGCGAGACGCCGAAGGCACCGCTGGCCAGGGCGTCGAGGGGGAGCATCGAGTGCGCGCTGGCGCCGGCGAGCAGTGCCCGGGCGGCGTCGGTTCGGAAGCGGCGGGCCAGCAGCCGGGCCGGCTCGATCGAGCGCCAGCCGAGGCGCAGCGCCACGCCGGGGTGGCGCAGGCCGGCGAGCGGGTCGATGGGGCCGAGGAATCGGCGGGTGATGACCTCCCAATCGCGGGCCATCGGGCCGAGCAACCGGGCGTAGGCACGCCCGTCTCGGCCCAGCGTCGAGGCGGTCGTGTCGAGGTCGCGCAGCACGAAGGCCGCTGCGCCATCGTCGAGCGGGTGCGCCAGCTGGACGGGCGGCTCGATCCAGGCGAGGCCGTGGCGCTCGAGCCGGAGCTCGCCGAAGACGGGCGACGCGCGGCCGAGCGGATGGATGGCGCTGCAGACGTCGTGGCGGAAGCCGGGGAGCGTCAGCTCAGCAGTCCTGCTGCCACCGCCGATCGTCGAGCGCGCCTCGACGACCAGCACGGAGCGCCCTGCCCGAGAGAGGGTGATCGCCGCGGCGAGGCCGTTGGGACCGGCGCCGA
>JACCWY010000218.1 GCA_013697395.1 Chloroflexota bacterium
GGACTTCCGCGACTGGATCGCCGACCGTTGCGGCTGAAGGCCCGCACCGATCCGAGTCTGCCCCATTTCCTAGGCGGCGATGGGACGGGATGTGAGGTGCCACTTCCCTGAAGCTGAAGCACCCTTATAAGCACCCTTATGGAATCGCACCATGCTTCCCAGAGTGACTCAAACGTGCTCAATCGACCCAGATTGGGACGCATGACACGGTTATCCTGCGCATCCGGTATGCGGTACCACCACAACATATGGCAGTCATGAGCTTCTGACCTACCACATGTTGTGGCATAGGCGTGAACTCACAGAAGCTGTGATATCTGTGATTTCGCCTACAAGGGCCGCGTCGCGTCCGCACGGCTTGAGGCCACTGAGGCGTCCCGCGCTTCCGCGTCCAGAATGGTGGCCCGCACGCGGCTCGGCGCCGTGATGCGGCTCACATCGCAATTCAGTGCGTCGCAGCAGCATCGGATCGACATGGAATACGTTCACCGTCAGCAGGTTCTCTTCGTCGATCCGTCCCACGGAGCGCGTAGCCAGATGGCGGCCGCGTTAATGCGCGCGGTCGCCGGCGATCGCTTCGAGGTCGGCTCGGCCGGCATCGAGCCGAACGGCTCGGTCGATCAGGTCCGCGAGGTGCTGCGGGAGGTGGGGATCATTGACTTCATCCCGGGTCGGCGCGCCATATCAAGCCTGCTCGATCAGCCGCCGGACCTGCTCATCGCCGTCTGCGAGGAGGGCTGCGGTCATTGCCCGTACGTGCCAGGTGCGAGGCGAGTCGCGCGCTGGCCTCAGCCCGATCCCGACGTCGCCTCTCCAACGGATCGGATGGCGGTGCTGCGTCGGATCCGCGAGGACCTCGAGCCGCGCATCGCGTCCCTCATCGATCTCCCCGGATCATGAGTCGCCGCGCCACTGGGCCAGAGGCCACGCCCGCGGACCAGCTCGCGAGGGATGGTCGGGGACGTGGAGTTCGGCTCAGCAGCGACGTGCCTGCGTGAGCGTGCTTACAGCCCTTGCCGGTGCCGGCGGTATCGTCGAGCGTCGTGAGGATCCATGCGCTCCGGCCGCTGGTGGTCGACATTGCCGCGCCGCAGGCGCTCGTCTTCGAGATGGCGTCCGCCACCACTGGCACGTTGCCCGGGTCGCCGCCGCACAGCGCCGAGCTGCTCGAGCGCGACGGCGATGACCTGATCGTCCGGTACCGCACGCCGGCGTTTGTCACGGAGCTTGTGCTCGTCGAACGCGTCCGCCTGTATCCACCAGACCGTATCGAATACGAGGTACTGGACGGGCCACTCGACCACGTCCAGGAGTTCCTGTTCTTCGAGGCCGTCGATCCCCACCATACGAGGGTTCGCTACGAAGGCGTCGTCGGCAGCGGTCGGGCGCTGGTGGGCACGCTTATCGCTCGGTGGATCGCCGTGCCGGCCTATGACCGCTTCATGCGACGGCAGCTGGCTGCGCTGAAAGTGGCGGCTGAGGCGCGGGCGATCCGCACCAGGCGGTTCCGGCGACCCGACGCGGCGTGAGCGCGTCGCGTCTCGTCCCGGGTGGCTGGTTCGCGGTGCGTGGCCGTCGGGAGTGGTGGCGAGCGGCCCTCGGCCAGGTCGCGCTGATCTGGCTGCTGCCGTGGCCGATGATGCTCGTCGGGCGCTTCGGGCCGGCTCCGGTCCATCACCGCCTCGAGCGATCCTGGGCGATGGCGACGAGTCGTCTGCTGGGTCTCCGCGTCGAGGTACACGGCCGCGGCCACATTCGTCCGAGCCAACCGTACGTCGTCGTCGCGCTGCACGAGGGTTTGGCCGACCCGCTTGTCCTGTGGCGGCTCGGTCTCCGGCTGCGGTTCGTGGCGCGGGATGAGCTGCTGACGTGGCCGATCGTGGGGCGGTACCTGGGTGCCACTCGACAGCTGGTCGTGGGCGATCGCTCCGCGGGCTCGGCACACCGGCTGCTGCGGTCGGCCGCGCGCGCCGTGGGAGGCGGCGAAAGCATCGTCGTCTTTCCGCAGGGCTCGGTGCTGGGCATCGAGATCGGCTTTCGCTCCGGGGCGATCCGGCTGGCGCACGGGCTTGGCATCCCGGTCTTGCCGGTCGTGATCACCGGCACGCACCGCGTTTGGGAGCACCCCTTCGCTCCGCGCCTCCGATTCGGCCAGCGCGCCTCGGTCACGGTCCTCGAGCCGGTCGACGTCCGGGGCATGGGACGCCGCGATCTCGAACGCGTCACCCTGCGACTCGAGGCTGCGATGAAGAGCATCGCCCTCGGCCCCGGCCATGTGGCTCCGCGCCGGTACGACCCACAGCGTGACGGAACGTGGGACGAATACCGGTTCGTCATCGACCCCGCGTTCGGCGAGGTCGCCCGCGCTCTTCCGGACCGGGTCCGTGCCTCGGCGGTCCGCGCGGCGCTGTCCATTCCCGGCTCGCAACGGCACCTCGATTCCGGCGGTTGGCGCCGGGCGGTCGATGACTGACGAGCCGCTCATCCGCTGGGAGTGGGTCGTCCGCAACTCACCGGAGCTGCTGACGCGGGCGGGCGAGCACCTCGTCATGACCTCGATCGCGGTGAGCGTCGGCTTCGCCGTGTCGCTTGGCCTCGCCATCCTTGTCCGGCGTCGACGCCGGCTGCGCGGCGCGCTGTTCGCGATCGGCAACGTGGCGTACGCCATTCCGAGCCTCGCGCTCTTCGCGCTGCTCATTCCCCTGACCGGCCTGACCCTGCTGACGGCCGAGATCGCATTGGTGAGCTACACGGTCCTGATCCTGGTCCGCAACATCCTCGCCGATAACAGGAGGACCCAACGGGCACGAGGTCGACCTGGCCGCCGGTGATCGCGGCCTGGGTGTTGTCCCGCGGGCCGATGCCGAGCTGGCGCTGGACCTCGAAGCCGCGCGCCTCAAGCGCCTGGGCGTAGATTTCGCCCATGAGCTGGGCTTCATAGAAGCCGGCGGAGCCGATGGTAACGCTGACGCTCGACGGATCGGACGAGGCGCTCACCGTCGGCGATGGATCACTCCGAACGGATGCTGCCTCGGTGGGCCCGCCTCCTCCCGCCGTGCAGGCGCTGACAAGCACCAGCAGCGGCGCCCCGAAGGCGAGCGCGCGGAGATTCCGCATTGGAACGCCTCGCTGCCTTCCTCGCCCGCCTCGCGCCCGAGGAAGGCCAGCAGGCTGCCGATGTACTCAGCCCACCGGCGACTCGGCCGAGACACATGGTCGTCTCGAAGACGCGCTGGAGGCGGTCGGGCTGAGCGTGCTGGAGAACACGCCGGCCCAGGATCACAACGCCTTCGTAGTGCGGCCCGACACGGCCGAGCAGTACGGGCTCGAGACGATGACGGACCTCGCGGCGGTCGCGACCGACTCGTGTGGGGTCTGCCGCCGGAGTGCGACGGCAACCCGCTGTGCCGAGGCGCGCTCGAGGACGTCTACGGCATCCCGTGGGGCGCGCTGCGGATCGAGCCGCTGGCGCCGTGTGACGCGCCGATGGCGATCGCCCTCAACGAGGGCGCGATCGACGTGGCCGAGCTGTGCAGCACACAGCCGGACATCGAGCGCTTCGGCTTCGTCGTCCTCGAGGACGATCAGTTCACCCAGCCGGCCGAGAACATCGCGCCAGTGATCCGCAGCGAGGTGCTCGAGTCGATGCCGGCCGAAGCCGTCGACGTGCTGAACGCGGTCTCAGCCCAGATGACCACCGAGGAGCTGACCTCGCTCGGGGTCCGGGTGGCGGTCGATCAGGAGCCGATCGCCGACGTCGCCCGATCCTGGCTCGAGGAGCACGGGCTTCTCGACTGAGCCCCACCCGTTGGGTACCTTCGCGGTGATCGTCGTGCTGTGCCGGCGATCACCGCGGCATCACCACGAGGACACCACCCATGGGCGATCCATATCTCGAGCTGGCCGATTACTGGCGCCGCGTGGCCTCGCTGTACCGGGGAGTGCGCGAGGGCGAGGGCGACGCGGCGATCCGCCTGGCTCGCTTTCGGCGTGAGAAGGACATCCTGTTTGGTGAGCACCCGCAGTCGCCGGTCCCGGTCGGGAGCCGCGCGACCTTCGGCGGGCTGGCCAACTGGCCGTACCAGGCGGAGCTGAGGGTCGTCGGGCTGTTCACCCCGCAGCGCGACGCGTCCGCAGAGGCCGTACCGAGCTCAGGTGGTGGAACGATGGAGCTGCGCCACATCGGTCAGGTGGCGTTCGACATTGGTGACGAGATCCATCGGCTCGGCGTGTACTGGTTCGACGACTACGCCGGGGGCATCTTCATCCCGTTCCGAGACGCGACCAACGGCAGCGAGACCTACGGCGGCGGGCGCTACCTGTAGGACTCGGCCAAGGATGCCGATCTCGGGTCGGATGCCGACGGACTCGTGCTGGACTTCAACTACGCCTACCACCCATCCTGCGTCTACGACTCGCGCTGGAGCTGTCCGCTCGCGCCGCCCGCGAACTGGCTCGGCGTCCCGGTTCGCGCCGGCGAGCGCCTTGCGTGACCGTCAGGTGACCTCGAAGTCGTTCGGGGCGACGATCGGGCTGGGGCAGTTGACGACGAACCCCGCGCCGCCGGTGTCCGGCGTGCCGTGGTGGAGGGTGAGCAACCCGTCGGCCTCGGCGGCGTCGAGCTCGGCCTGGGTGGTGAGCAGGGTCGCGTCGGCCTCGTCGTTCCAGACCGCGGTCCAGTGGTCCCACATCGGGCTCCATGCCGGATTGCCGGCCTTGGCTCCGAAGATCGCCGGCTGGAAGCCCATCGCGCCGGGCCCGGGAATGCCATTGCCGAAGACGGTGATCTTGCTCGTGGCACCGGCGTCGATCAGCCCTTCGGTGCCCGGTGAGCCGACGATGCTCATCATCGGCGCCATCGGCACAGCCGATGTGTCGGTGATGATGTAGCGGCTCTCGGGATAGCACTGGTGGAGCTTGAAGACGACCTCTCCCCGGTCGGTATCGGGAGCCGCCAGCAGCGGGCCGTTGGCCAGCGGCTGGGTGACCTCGTCGTCCACGGCGAGCTCGCCGCCCGGCCACTTGACGAGCGGGTAGTTGACGATCACCTCGGTGTCCTCGACCTCGATGCTGCCGCCATCGGCGGCCGCTCGAATGGCGTCCACCGAGTCGAGGACCTCGCCGGGTGCCCGCACGCGGTGCACCCGGAACAGCGGAGTGAAGCCGGCGTCGTTCGGGGTCCAGCTGATGAC
>JACCWY010000220.1 GCA_013697395.1 Chloroflexota bacterium
GCTTCAGCCGGGGGACCTAGCCGGCAGCACCGTAATCTCATTGCCCGGCGCCCACGCGCCATTGGCGTGCCCACGATCCGACCGGTGCTGGAGCTCGAGGCAGCACCATGTCGAGGCGGTGTTCAGCCGCTCGAGTCATGCGCCCCAGCTCAGCGCGCTGCCGGAGCCGAACGGCCGGTGAGGTCGGCCAGGGACGCGGTCCTCAGGCGACCGACCCGTGCCGCCAGCAGCGTTACAGCCCACTCCACGGGCTCCCCGGCGTCGGCGAGAGCGGCATGTAGCACGCCGATGTCGGCCGGGAGGGCATCGAGAATCCGGCTCCGCGCCTCGAGCCGATCCACCGAGATCCGGGTGTAGTGGTCGAGCCACTCGGTGACCGGGTGGTTGTCCGGGTCGTACGACGGCCCCAGCGTCGTCCGAAGCGCATCGATGTACTCGTCCCGGTGGCGGCGCAGGTAGGCCTCGATGCTGATCAGCTCGGGGGAGCGGACGCCGTCACGAATGAGCTCCATCGCCGAGACGATCCGCGCCGTCCGTCCATTGCCGTCATTGAACGGGTGGATGGCGATAACGTTCAGGTGTAGGAGCGCCGAGCGGACGAGCGGTGGTGTGCGATTGGGGCGAGAGAGCCAGTCGATGAACTCCTGCATCAGCGTTGGGACCAGTAGGGGGCTCGGGCCCGTGAAAATCCCAACGACCACCTCCTCGCCCGGGCGGCGGTAGGCGCCGTGCGTGTCTCGTGGCAGACCCTCCATCACCGCGGCATTGATCTGGTGGACGATCTCGTTGGTCCACTCGAAATCACGCCGGGAGGCGGCGTCGCGCGCGAGGTTCAGGGCGCGGTTGTAGTTTTCGACTTCGCGGATGTGACGGGCATCGGCGTCGACCGCGGCTCCAGCCAGGACTTCCTCCACCTGCGCCACATCGAGGGGGTTCCCTTCGATGCCGGTGCTGCCGGAGACGCTCGCGTTCCGAGCAGCCGCATCCTCTCGCTCGACGCCTGAGGGCTGGGCCACGAAGCGCAGCAGCCCGCCGACTCTCCGACCGAGCCGCTCATCCTTTCGGGGTGACCTTGCGATGCGGCCGCCAGCAACGATGAGTTCCCGGGCATCCATCGGTCCCTAATGCGCATCTCCGGCACGGAGCGCCAAGCAGGAACGAACCGCAGCGAGGAGCGAGCCATGACCCATCGCGAACCGATCGAGCAGCGCAACCTGGACATCTATGGCCACGCTGAAATCCCGTGGTCTCGACCGCGCGACAGTTCGGGAAGGACAGCCGGGGGTCGTACTGGCTCTCCACCGTTCGTCCCGACGGGCGCCCGCACGCGACCGCGGTTGGCGCCCTGTGGGTCGACGGGCGGTTCTACTTCACAAGCGGCCCGCGGACGCGGAAGAGCCGGAACATCGCCGAGAACAGGAGCTGCGTGATCTCCGTGTCCCTCGACGACATCGACCTCGTCGTCGAGGGTAGCGCGACGCGTGTCACCGACGACGCAACGCTCCATCGCATTGCCGAGCGCTACGCCGCGCAGGGATGGCCGGCGCGGGTGAGCGATGGAGCCTTCACTGCCGAGTACAGCGCTCCGAGCGCCGGCCCGCCGCCGTGGGACGTCTACGAGGTCACGCCGGTTACCGCGTTCGGAGTCGCGACCGCCGAACCGTACGGCGCGACGCGCTGGCGATTCGCGGGCTGAGCCGGCGAAGCCCACCCGAAGGGCCTCATCACCGCCGGTCACACCAACAAGACCGCCCGCACCACCGCCTTCCGCGACGGCCCACCAATCAACAGAGGGGCCCTCCTCAGCATGCTCCGGCAGATCATCGCCCACAACCGGACCGGCGGCTGGCGCAAGCTGAAAGCCGAAGCGGTGGCGAAGGGCCAAGGCTGAGCCCGAGCCCTGGTCGACTGGTCCCGCCGGCGCCCGAGGCTCTGGGTGGGCAGTAGGGGCCTAAGTGAAGTTCCACGGTGGAAATGAGACAGCTCCGTATCGTTCGCTCGAAGGAGGGCGACGATGCCGAGGTTGTCGGATCCGCGGCGACTGCCGCGGCGCAATCACTATCAGGAAGGGCCCGGGTTCCTGTTCGTGGCCACGCAGGGCGGGCGGCCACCCTCGGGTGTCCCGGTCGAGCGGGTGGCGACTGTCGTGCGCCGCCGTCGAGCAGCGCTTCGCCGCCTGGAAGCTGGCGAGACGGCAGCGGCCATCTGTGCTGAGGTCGGTTGCAGTCGGGCGAGCCTCTATCGCTGGCGGAGCCGCCATGCGCGCGATGGTCTGACCGGCCTGCTCGACCGGCCACGCCGCGGCCGAGCCAGCAGCGTGCCGCCGGTCGTCGAGCGCCTGGTCATCACCGTTCGCCTGCTGAGTTACTGGAACAGCCGCCGCCTGGCGGCTGAGTTCCGGCGACGCGAGATCTGGCCGCTGTCGCACGCCCAGGTCGACCGCATCGTCAGCCGCTCCGGCACGCATCGACCCAGCTCTGCGCGGCAGCCCGGGCCACGCTATGAGCGAGCAGCGCCCAACGAGCTGTGGCATATCGACATGAAGGGTCCGTTCTACTTCGCCGGCACCCATCGCCGCGGCAGCTGCCACTTCGCCGGCCTGGTCGACGACCATAGCCGCTACCTGCTCGGCATCCGCGCCGTGCCCACCCGCGAGGCGCTGCCGATCCTCGAGCTGCTGGCCGAGGCGGTCGAGCTGTGCGGCGTGCCGCTCGAGCTGATGACCGACAACGGCACCCCCTTCGTGGCCATCGTGCGCAGCATGCTCAGCCGCTTTCAGCGTTCCCTGGCCGAGCTGCAGATCCGTCACATCCGGACCCAGATCGACACGCCCTGGACCAACGGCAAGATCGAGTCGTTCTGGAAGACCCTGCAGGCCGAGGTGCTCGACCGCCAGCACCTGGCTGACCTGGCTGCCGCCGAGGCCGCGGTGCAGGCCTATGCCGGCTACTACAACCTGCATCGCCTGCA
>JACCWY010000234.1 GCA_013697395.1 Chloroflexota bacterium
ATGCCCGGCCAGCGCGGCATCCGGATCGTCGTCGGGCCCGCGGTCGGATGAGGGCCCGTAAGAAGGGACCCGGGACGTTCAGGCCCGGCGGGGTCCACGAACTGGCGCCCCGGTGATCAGGTGTTCGTGGCGCCGCGCAGGCGACCGTGCTCGGCCGTCGCGTCGGCCGCCGGTGAACCGTCGATGCCGACGGACTCGTCCTCGCCAGCCGGCGCGATGCTCCGCGCGCGGGCGGCAGCGCGCGACGAGCCGCGTTCGAAGTCCACGCCGCAGAACGCGCACAGCGGCCATGCGGGCTCGGCCAGCCGGTTGCACGATGGGCACACGCGGTGCAAACGCGTCCGGCAGTTGGGGCACACGAGCCAGTCGGAGTCGACGCGGTCGCGGCAGACCGGGCAGAGCTCGTTCTTCTCGACCTCGGCCAGGAGCGACTCCTCGGCCAGGCTGCGCTCGTACACCTCGGCCAGCGTCTCTCGCGGGCGAACGATGAGATAGAGCACGACGGCGAAGACGAACAGCAGCGGCGTGAAGAAGATGATGAGGGCGGCGGCGAAGTAGGGCAGGATCGGGTTCTCCGTCCGCGCCTGCATGTCGCGGAAGGCCCAGTAGGCGGTGCCGAGCCACAGGAGGACGACGTAGATCACGATCAGCTGGCTGGCCAGCTGGACGATCGGGTTGGCCAGGAATCCCTCCCAGAACTGGCCGATCGGTTCGAGAATCGCGTCCATGCGGTCTGCCAGGCCTCGTGCGGGGAAGTGGGCGCCGCTCAGACGCCGTCGGCCATGCTAGCACGCCTCAGGCTCACCGACCCCTGCGCGGCCTGGTCCCTGGTCGGCGGCATCCCGACCCGAATCGAGCGCGGCTCCGATCCACGATGCCGCGATGGCTGCCAGGGTCGCCACGAGCAGCCGATGCTCCTCGGCGAGCACCCGCGCCGCGAGGGTCTCGGCGTCGTCGCCCGGAAGCACCGGCACGCGAGCGCTCGCCAGGATCGGCCCGGCATCCATCTCCGGCGTGACCTCGTGGACGGTCGCGCCCGTCTCCGTGTCGCCGGCGTCGAGCACGGAGCGATGGACCGCGGCCCCCAGCATTCCCGCCCCGCCGTGCGCCGGCAGCAGGCTCGGGTGGATATTGATCGTGCGCCCTTGAAACGCGGCGAAGTACGACGGCTGCAGGACCTGGTCGTAGCCGGCAAGGAGCGCCAGCTCCGCGCCGGCGGCGGTCAGCGCCTCCCCGATGGCGGCATCGCGCGCGCGAGCGTCCCCGTCGAAGTCGGCCCGTCGCATGACCCGCGCCGGGAGCCCGTGGGCGGCGGCGACCGACAGCGCGCGCACCTGCGGGCGGTTGCTGATGACAACCACCGGCTCGATCCCGGGCGGCCGAGCGGCCAGGACGGCCTCCAGGTTCGAGCCACGGCCCGAGACGAGGACGCCCAACCTCATGCAGACCGGCTCATTCGAAGCGGACGCGCGGCTCGTCCTCGGCGACCTCGACCACGCGCCCGATGTGGCGTGCGTCGCCGAGGGCGGCCATCGCGTCCTCGGCGAGCTCGGCCGGCACGACCGCCGTCATGCCGATGCCCAGGTTGAAGGTGCGCACCATCTCCTCGTCGGCGATGTCGCCGCGCGCCTGGATCAGGCTGAAGATCGGCGGCACCGGCCACGATCCGGTCTCGATCTCGACCCCCAGCCCGCGGGGGATCGTGCGAGGTACGTTGCCCTCCCAGCCGCCGCCGGTGATGTGCGCGAGCGCACGGATGTCGCCGGCCGCCTCGCGCAGCGCGCGGCGCAGGATGCGCGTCTCGTCGAGGTACGACCGGTGCGGCTCGAGGAGCACGTCGCCGATGGTGTGGCCGTTGTCCGGCATCGGCTCCGCCCAGGTCGACTCCGGCAGGACTCGGCGGACCAGGCTGTAGCCGTTCGTGTGAAGCCCGGACGACGGCAGGCCGATGACGGCGTCGCCGGCGCGGACCGCGGACCCATCGATCAGGTCTGAGCGCCCAACGACGCCCACGGCGAAGCCGGCCAGGTCGTAGTCGCCGTTGCTGTAGAGGTCGGGCATCTGCGCCGTCTCGCCACCGATGAGCGGGATTCCGGCGGCGGCGCAGCCGGCCGCCACGCCGCCGACGATCTCCTCGACCGTCTCGGCGCGCAGCTCGCCGACCGCCAGGTAGTCGAGGAAGAAGAGCGGATCCGCGCCGCAGACCACGATGTCGTTGAGGCAGGCGTTGACCAGGTCGACCCCGATCGTGTCGTGCCGGCCGAGGGCCACGGCCACCTTGAGCTTCGTGCCGACGCCGTCGGTGCTGCTGACCAGGACCGGGTCGGGGTGGGCAGTCGGGTCGAAACGGAAGAGGCCGCCGAATCCGCCGACGCCGCCGAGGACGGCGGGCGTCAGCGTCGCGGCGGCCGCGGCCGCGATGCGCTCGACCGCGCGTTCGGCCTCGCCGACATCGACCCCGGCCTCGCGATAGGTGCGCGCCATCGGCGTCAGCGCCGCTCCAGCGCCAGCTTGTCGAGCTCCAGCGGAACGTCGGTCGGGTAGGCGCCGTCGAAGCATGCGGTGCAGCGCGCGTTGGTCCGCCCGCCGATGGCGGCGAGCATGCCCTCTTTCGACAGGTAGCCGAGCGTATCGGCGCCGATCGCGGCGCGGATGCCCTCGAGCGAGTGATTGGCGGCGATCAGCTCCTCGCGACGGCCGGTGTCGACGCCCATGTAGCACGGGTGCTTCATCTGCGGCGAATGGATGCGGACGTGGACCTCGGCCGCGCCGGCGCGGCGCACCATCTCGACGATCGGCCCGGTCGTCGTCCCACGCACAATCGAGTCGTCGACCACCACGACGCGCTTGCCGGACAGAAGCTCGGGGAGCGGGTTGAACTTCATGCGCACGGCCTGGTCACGACTCCCGGGCTGGATGAACGTGCGCCCGATGTAACGGCTCTTGATCAAGCCTTCACGGTACGGCAGCCCCGCCTCCTCCGCGTAGCCGATGGCGGCCGGGATGGCCGAGTCGGGCACGGCGATGACGAGGTCGGCCTCCGCCGGGTGCTCGCGCGCCAGGCGCCGGCCCATCTCGAGCCGCGCCTCGTACAGCAGCCGTCCATCGATGACGCTGTCGGGCCGCGCGAGGTACACGAACTCGAAGGCGCACAGGCGCTCGCGCTCCGGGCTGGCGCGCTTTGAGCGATGGGAGTGCACCCCCTCCTCGTCGATCGTCAGCACCTCGCCCGCCTCGACGTCGCGGACGAATCGTGCGCCGATGGCATCGAGCGCCGCCGACTCGCTCGCGACCACCCAGCCACCGCCCGGCAGGCGACCGAGCGCCAGTGGCCGGAAGCCGATCGGATCCCGCGCGGCGACGAGCGCGCTCTCGGTGAGCATCGTGAAGGTGAACGCGCCGACGGCACGGTGGAAGGCGCGGTCGACGCGCTCGGCCCACGTCCGGCCGGGTGCGTGGGCGATGAGCTTGGCGAGGACCTCGGTATCCGATGCGGAGCCGAACTCGACCCCCTGCTCGCTCAGCTCGTCGCGCAGCCAGGACGCATTGGTGAGGTTGCCGTTGTGGCCCAGCATCAGCTCACCGAGGTCGGAGCGCGCGTAGACCGGCTGGACGTTCGGCAGCGTGTTCGATCCGGTGGTGCTGTAGCGGGTGTGCCCGATGGCGGCGCGCGGCGGCCGCCCGCCCTCTTCGCTGCCCTCGAGCCGGAGAATCGTCTCCTCGTCGAAGACGCTGCTGACGAGGCCGAGCCGCTTGTGAAGGCTGAGCTGCCCGCCGTCAGTGACGGCGATACCGGCCGACTCCTGCCCGCGATGCTGCAGCGCGTGGAGACCGATGTAGGCCATCCGTGCCACGCCCGCCCCGGGCGCCCAGATTCCGATGACGCCGCACTCCTCGCGCGGGCCGTGCGGCTCATACATGGGGAGCACGGCTCCATGATAGCCATCGGCCCGGCCGCGGCAGGGCCTCCCCGACGCCAGCGCCGGGAGTACCACGACGGGACTGCATCGTTCCGCACCAGGCCGATTTCGGGCCGCGGACCGCCCGGCGGACGAGCGCAAGGCCGGACCATCGGCCCATGGCCGAGCCCGACGATGACCACGATGCTCGCACTGATGCTCATCCTCGCTCGTGCCCTGGGATTCCTCGCACCCGTCGCGATCGTCGTCCTCGTGCTGGTCGCCCTCGGTGTCGCCGGCGAGATCGACCCGGCCCAGCATCAGATCCTGGCAATCATCGTCGGCCTGGCGGTGGCTGCCGGGATGACCACCATGGCGCTGCTGGCGTGGAGCTACGTCGGCTGGCGCCTGACCCGCATCGCCAGGGCTCTGGAGCGAACGCTCGAGATCGACGCGCCCGTCCACCTGCGGGAGAGCGGCATCCCGGGCGAGCGCCGCCTCGCGCGCGCCTTCAATGCCGCGAGCGGTGCCTTCATCCAGGTCGAGGCGCGGGCCACGCACGACCGGCTCACCGGCATCCCGAACCGCGAAACCCTGCTTGCAACCCTGGCCGCGGAGGTCGAGCGCGCGGGCCGCCACTACAAGTCACTGAGCGTTGCGTTCATCGACATCGACCGCTTCAAGCCGATCAACGACACCTACGGCCACGCCGCCGGCGACACCGTCCTCCGCCAGGTCGCGCGCCTGCTGGCGGAGGGCGTGCGCATCAGCGACACCTTCGGTCGCTACGGCGGCGAGGAGTTCATGCTCATCCTGCCCGAGACGACTCCCGAGGATGCCCACTGGCTGGCGGAGGAGCTGCGGGAGCTCGTCATGCAGGAGCCGTTGCGCATCGCCGGCGACCAGACGATCAAGACGACGATCAGCATCGGCATCGCCGGTGGCCGGGGCGCGGCGCTTCAGCTCGACATGCTCGTCGACCGCGCCGATGCGGCCATGTACGCGGCGAAGTCACAGGGTCGCAACCGGACCTACCTGTACCGGGAGCTCGACGAGGAGGCACTCGTCCGACGCGCGCCCATCTCATCGGAGCGCCGGGCCCAGGCGACCGCCATCGGCCAGTGGGCGAGCGATACGGCGACCCAGGCCCTGGCGTCCGTCCTCGCGCCGCAGCCCAACCATCGCGGGCGGCCTTCGGACATGATTGCGGCGCTGGCCACGGGCATCGGCCTCGAAATGGGCCTGCCGGCCGAAGAGATCGAGCGCATCCGCATCGCGGCGCTGCTGCACGACCTCGGCAAGATCGCGATCCCGGAGGAGGTCCTCGACAAGCCGACGACGCTCTCGGATGCCGAGTGGCAGGCGATCGGGGAGCATCCGCGCATCGGCCAGGTCATCCTCGAGCAGGCATCCAATCTGCGCGAGGCGATCCCGGTCGTCCTGCATCACCACGAGCGGTTCAACGGCGGTGGCTATCCGCACGGACTGCGCGGCAGCGAGATCCCGCTCGGGGCACGCATCGTCTCCGTCGCCGACGCGTATCACGCCATGATTCACGATCGCCCCTACAAGGGAGCGCTGACGCACGCGGACGCGCTCGAGGAGCTGCGCCGCAACGCCGGCACCCAGTTCGACCCGGACGTGGTCGAGCTCTTCTGCGCCGTCTATGCCGAGACGGTCCCCGCGGATGGCCTCCAGGAGGTCGAGCGGCTCCACGAGCGGGCGCGCGGCGGGCTCGACCACATCGATCCGCCCAGCCGGCTCCGGCCGACCGATCCCGTCAATCGGCTGCGGCCCGTCCGGCGGCGGACGACGAAGGCGCGGAAGGCGTCCGGCTGATGCCGCCACCCATCCTCATGCTTGCGGCTCTCGCCGGGGCCACGCCGCCGGACCCCGGGGTCATCACGCTCGTGGCGGGTGCGGTCG
>JACCWY010000262.1 GCA_013697395.1 Chloroflexota bacterium
GAACAGACGTACGCGCTGTTGCTCACCGCCATCGCGGTGGGCAGCGTGCTGGCCGGGATCGCCGTGGGCGCGATCGGGGAGCGGTGGCCGAAGGGTCCGCTCGTCATCGCCGGGTTCGTCGGCATGGGGCTGTCGCTGGTGGCGGCCGCGCTGGTGACCGATCCGGTCCTGGCGATCATCGCCTTCTTCTTCACCGGCGCCGCGAACATGCTCTTCATCATTCCGACCGTGACCCTATTCCAGCAGCGGACCCCCCAGCGGCTCATGGGCCGCGTGGTGTCCAGCCGGCAGGCGCTGGTGTTCGGGTCGATCGCGGCATCGATGGGCCTTTCCGGCCTGCTGGCCGGGATCATCGGTCCCGCGCCGGTGCTCGGCATCAGCGGCGCGATCTGTGCGGGCGCGGGGCTCATCGGTCTCGCGGTGCCCTCCATGCGGACGGCCCGCTGATCATGCTGCCGCCAATGCCGATCGGGCGATCTGCTACCCTTCGCGCGCCGTGGGACTGATTCTCGACCTGGTGGTCGTGATCCTGGGCCTGCTGGTCATCGGTTCACTGGCGCTCCTGGCCTGGACGCTCGCTGTGAGCTCCGTGCGGTCGGTGGGACGTGGCCGAAGCCAGGTGGCGGCCTCGCGGCGATCCATCGCCGATGCGGAGAAGCGTCTCCGATCCAGCGCCGCCGAAGCAACCGCGCGGCTCTCGGATCTCGCGGCCCGGACGACATCATCGCGACCTGAACCACCTGGAGACCGATTCGACGTATGACCAGCCAGAAGACGAGCCCCGAGCCCGGCTACCGCGGCGCGCTCCCATCGCGGGAGGATCGCCTGGCGCGGCCCTGGATCCTGGCGGTGCTGGGGATCTTCGTGCTCGTCATCGTGCTCTCGGTCCTCGGCGTCCCGTCGCGCTTCATCCCGGATCCGACACCTGTACCGCTCCCCTCGCTTCCGGCCTCGACCTCCGCTGAGGCATCACCGTCCGCCTCCGCGTCCGAGTCCGCGTCCGAGTCGGCCTCTGCGTCGCCGTCCGAGAGCGCGTCCGCTTCGGATTCGCCTGCCGCATCGCCATCGCAGTCGCCCTAGGACGAGCCGCGCAACTGCCGGTCTGTACGGATTCCGGACGACTGCCTATACTGTGCCGGCGTTCGGGCGACCCAGGCGGGACAACACGGATCGGACGTGCACCCGCCATCGAGCCACCCGGCTGATAGCCCACTGCGAAGGGATCTGAGTTGCCCGAATCCCCGCGATCCGTGCTCGTCGTCGACGACGAGGCAGAGATCCGCTCGCTACTGACCGATCTCCTCAAGGAGGAGGGTTACCGCGTCGGCACCGCCAAGTCCGGCGAGGAAGCCCTGGCGGCGATCGCGAAGGACCCGCCCGACCTCGTGATGATGGACGTCCAGCTGCCCGATCAGGACGGCATCGGTGTGCTTCGCAAGCTCAAGCGAGAGCACAGCGAGATGGAAGTGATCGTCATGACGGCGTTCGGCGGCTCCTCCACGGCCATCAAGGCGATGGAGCACGGCGCCTACGACTACGTGACGAAGCCGTTCGACATCGACGACCTGCTGGCCACGCTGCGCCGCGTCTTCGAGCACGCCGACATGTCGAACGAGGTGAGCGCGCTGCGCCTGGAGCTCGGGAAGACGGCGGCGGAGCGGGAGAGGATCGTCGGCTCCTCCAAGCCGATGCTCGAGGTCTACAAGCTCATCGGCAAGGTGGCCCCGTCGGACGCCACCGTGCTCATCACCGGGGAGTCGGGCACCGGAAAGGAGCTCGTTGCGGAGGCGCTGCATCGGGCGAGCAAGCGCAACCCGCATCCGCTCGTGAAGGTGAGCTGCGCAGCGCTGCCGGAGACGCTCCTCGAGACCGAGCTGTTCGGCCACGAGAAGGGGTCGTTCACCGGCGCGATGACGATGCGCAAGGGCAGGTTCGAATCGGCCAACAAGGGCACGATCTTCCTGGACGAGATCGGCGAGATGACGCTCGGCACCCAGACGAAGCTGCTGCGAATCCTCCAGGAGCGCGAGTTCGAGCGGATCGGCTCGAATACGCCGATCCAGATCGACATCCGCGTGATCGTGGCAACGAACCGAAACCTGGCCGAGGAGGTCGACAAGTCCCGCTTCCGGGAGGACCTCTACTACCGCCTCAACGTGATCCACATCCACATGCCGCCGCTGCGCGATCGCAAGGAAGACATCCCGCTGCTGGTCGAGCACTTCCTCGTGAAGTTCCGTCACGCGCCCGGCGCCATCCCGACCTCCATCACCGAGGACGCGCTCCAGCGCCTGACCGATTACGAATGGCCGGGAAACGTCCGCGAGCTCGAGAATGCCATCGAACGCGCCGTCGTCCTGTCGCGCGGCAACCCGATCACGCTCCAGCACCTCGCCTTCGACGATCGCCGCGAGGCGGCGGATCGGCGACGCATGGCGGGCCGCCGGACGCGCCTCGACGAGGCGGCCCTGGACGACGACGAGGAGCAGCTCGCCGATACCGCTGCCGCGACGTCGAATGGCCACGGCGGCAACGGTGGCGGCTCATTCAAGGACCAGGTGTCGGCCCTCGAGCGGCAGCTCATCAAGGAGGCCCTCGACCGCGCGGACGGCAACCGGACAAAGGCCGCCGAGGAGCTGGGCATCTATCGGCGCCTGCTCTACGCCAAGATCAAGGAATACGGCCTCGGAGAATAGGCGCACTTGCTCGAAGGAACGAGCGCGGTTCACCAGAGGCTGCGTTCGCGTGCGGTTTGCTCGATGCACCGAGCGTCAGGACACGTGAGGAGCACGGCCGTGCGCCGCTCGCGTGGCGCAGCGCTCGATCAATCGTGAGGATGCAGCGCGTCGACGGCTTCGCGTGAGGTCCGCTCGCTAGATCGAGCGGTACCCGAC
>JACCWY010000276.1 GCA_013697395.1 Chloroflexota bacterium
CGTCATCGAGACGCCGTCCTTCATCCGGCACCTGATCCCGTTTGCCGCCTATTACGAGCCGGCAAAGTTCGACCGCGTCCCGCTGGGCGTCTACATCGTCACTCCGCCGTCGACCCCCGAGATGATGCGGGAGCACAACTACGCCTCGATCAGCAATACCGGCGTGCACGAGGCGTACCCGGGGCATCACCTCCAGCTCAGCGCCGCAGTCACCAACCCTTCGCTCGTCCGCCTCTTCAGCTTCGCCCCGGAGTTCGCGGAGGGATGGGCGTTCTACTGCGAGCGGATGATGAAGGAGCAGGGATTCGACGATACGCCCGCCAACTCGTACATCGTCCACACCGACGCCATCTGGCGCGCGACCCGGATCATCCTCGACGTCCAGCTGCACCGCGGCCTCATCGGTTTCGACGACGCGGTCGATCGGCTGGTGGCCGAGACCGGCTTCGAGCGTCCGGCGGCAGTGGCGGAGGTCAAGCGCTACACCTCGACGCCCACCTACCAGCTGTCATACCTGTTCGGCCGGCACATGATCGAGAGGCTCAAGGCGGACGTCGAGGCCCGCGAGGGTGCCGCCTTCAGCCGCAAACGCTTCCACGACACGCTCATCTACGGCGGGACGATGCCGGTCAGCTACGCGCGGCGCCTGTTCGAGCCCGACGGCCGATGAGGGCACGGGCTGCTCTTGCCGGGATCGCGATCGCCATGGCGCTTGCCGCATGTACCGCTGAGCCGACGCCGACGCCGGCGCCGGACTGCCCGACAGCTCCGCCGACCTCGATCTCGGCCCAGGCGACGCTCGAAGGGGCGACGCTCGCGACGGTCCGCGTCGGCGGCGAGGCCGAGGGTGCATTCGACATCGAGCTGTACGGCGAGCAGGCGCCGATCGCGACGGCGAGCTTCGTGGCCCTCGCGCGCTGTGGCTTCTACGACGGAATCAAATTCCACCGGGTGCTGGCCGGGTTCGTCGCCCAGGCCGGCGATCCGGAGACCGAGAGCAACGACGGCGACTTCCCCGGCATCGGCACCGGGGGGCCGGGCTACGAGTTCGACATCGAGCCGCCCGCCGACGGGCTCGACTACGGGGTGTACTCGGTCTCGATGGCGAATGACACGCGGACGAACGGGAGCCAGTTCTTCGTGGCGCTGGCCGACCTCAACGACGGGCTCCCGCGCCAATACACGATCTTCGGCCAGGTGGTCAGTGGGACGGACATCATCGACGCCATCGGTGACGTCCCCGTCAACGACCCGCGCATCGGCGTTCCGGCAGCCCCTGTCGTGATCGAGTCGATCACCGTTTCGGCGGGTACGGGACCCCAGGCATCGCCCGGCGAATAACAAAGCGCTTTGCTTTGTAAAGGAATCTCAACCTCGAAAACCCTTGATAGAAGAGAACAGGCGGTCTAACCTACGAGTGCTGTTCGCACCAGCGATTCACTACTGGTCGCAAGGCCATGGGTAGGTTAGGGTTAGGGTAGTGCGGGAAACCGTGCGTGAAAGATGCCCTTGCGATTAGCGAATCCGGCAGCATTGAAGGCCCCCGCTTCGGCGGGGGCCTTCGCCTATCCAGGCGACCACGTCGCAGGCGGGAGCGGGTTATCATCGGCCCGTCGTGCGCCTGTAGCTCAGTGGATAGAGCGTCGGCCTCCGGAGCCGAAGGTCGCAGGTTCGAATCCTGTCGGGCGCGCCACCCCTCCACAAATCCGCCATCATCCGCGCATGCAGGAGACAGGCGACACGCCGACGCTCCGCCGCCGCGATCGGGCGACGCGTGAAGCCGAGGAGGACGAGCGGCTCAGCGCATCGGCGTCACGGTCGGTGCAGTCGAGGGGCCGCGAGCGCCCAGAGGACCCGGACGAGTTCCGGACCGCGTTCGAGCGGGACCGGGATCGGATCATCCATTCGAAGGCGTTCCGCCGGCTGAAGCACAAGACGCAGGTCTTCCTCAATCCCGAGGGCGACCATTACGTCACGCGTCTGACGCACACGATGCAGGTGACACAGGTGGCCCGCTCGCTGGCGGCTGCGCTCAGCCTGAACGAGCCGTTGGCGGAGGCGATCGCGCTGGGCCACGACGTCGGCCACTCGCCGTTCGGCCACACCGGGGAGGACGCCCTCTCGCCGTACTTCGCCCCGGCGGAATGGCATCACGCTGCGCAGAGCGTGCGCATCTTCGAGGTGCTGGAGGACGCGAACCTGACCTGGGAGGTGCGCGACGGCATTCGTGCGCACTCGTGGCGAGTCGACCCGCCGCCGGCGACGGCCGAGGCGTTCTGCGTCAGGTTCGCCGATCGCATCGCCTACCTGGCCCACGACGCGCTTGACGCCATCCGGGCCGGCGTCCTGCAGCCGCAGGCGCTGCCCTCCACCGTGATCGAGCGGTTCGGCCAGCCCGGGCGCGAGTGGGTCAGCGCCATGATCGGTGCGGTCATCGACGAGTCGCTGCGGACCGGCGCCGTGCGCATGGACGCGCCGACGCTCGCGGTCATGACCGAGCTGCGGGACTTCATGTTCGAGCACGTCTACCAGTCGGACGAGCAGTCACGACAGCAGCGACGCGCCATCGGCATCGTGCGCGACCTGATGGACTGGCACCTGGAGCGGCCACAGGAGATCCCCGCGACCTATCGGCAGGACGAGGCCGCGCTGGTGGTCCAGGCCGCGGACTACATCGCGGGCATGACCGACCGCTTCGCGCTCGCGACGCACGATCGGCTCTTCCGGCCGGCATTGAACCTGTAGCTCGCTGAGCGGCGGCCGCGTCAGCGGAAGACGCGCAGCGCCTTCGGGCGGACCTCGAACACGACCGGCGTCACGCCGATGCTCTCGCCGTCGGCGTGCGCCGGGAGGGCTCGCCGCAGGCCGGCGATCTCGACGCGACGCGCGCGGTACTGGCCGATGCGCGGCTCGCGGCGGTCCTTGCGGCGCGCCACCGCCAGGAAATGGCGGATGACGTCGAGGCGGCTCATGCCGTGGAACACGGCCACGTCCAAGATGCCGTCGGTTGGATCGGCCTCGGCGGAGACCGCGAAGCCGGCTCCATGATACGGGCCGTTGCTGATGGTGACCGATGGGCTGCCGGTGCGGTACGCGACGCCGTCGAGCGTGATTCGCATTGGCGTGCGGCGCAGGCGCAGGCCACGAGCGAGCGCGCCGGCGGCGCGCAGCCAGCCGCGCCGCTCGGCGAACTCGACAGCCAGGAAGCCGACGGCGTCGACGCCGACACCGGCCGCCTCGAAGAATGGCCTCCCCTCGTCGCGCTCGCGGACGACCCAGCCGGCGTCGACCAGGCTCGCGTTCCCGGTGGCGATGACGTCGAGCGCCGCGTCGAGCGTGACCGGGATGCCGAAGCCGCGGGCCATGTTGTTGAAGCTGCCCATGGCCAGGATGCCGAGCGTCGCCTCCGGATGTCCGACCAGCGAGGCCGCCACGCCCGAGACCGTCCCGTCGCCCCCGGCCACCACGACGTCGCGGCCATCGTCGGCCGCGCCACGCGCCAGCGCGCCGCCGTCGTCGTCGGCGGTCAGCTCATGAAGTCGCACGTCGAGACCGCGCTCCGCGAGCGCTGCCTGCAGCGCGGCCGGCGCGAGTCGCTCGAGGTCATCGTCGAGGCCGGGGCCGGAGCCGGGCTTGCCGCCGGCCACCGGGTTGACGAGCAGCAGGACGGGCCGGCGCCTCATTCCGTCCCCCGGTGATAGGCCTGGAACGACCCGTCGCCGCAATCGAGCACGATCCGCTGCGGGAGCGGCTCGCCGCTCGCCGCCGGCGCGAACCCCGGCTCGACGTAGACCTCCCAGCGCGCGAGTCCGAACGATGCGCTCCCGGCGCGCTCCAGTGCCCGGTCGATGCCCTCGAGTACCGGGGCGGCAGCCGGCGACCCGACCGGCTCGAACGCGGCGGGCTGGTAGGGCAGCAGCTCCGGGCACTCGGCCGGTGCGCTCGCGCGCCAGATGCCGAAGAGGCCGACGCCGACGAACACGATCGCGCCGAGCGTCCCGCAGCCGAGGACCCGCCGGTTCACGATCGCATGATCCCGAACCGGTGGAACTCGCCACTGGCCGGCCCACGGTCACTCTCGAACGAATCGACGCGGGCGCCTGGCGGGCCTACCTCCAGCCGGTGGGCCAGCTCCGTCAGGGCACCGGCATCGCCCTCGGCCACGACCTCGACCGACCGTTCATCGTCCGCGTTCATGACCCAGCCGACGAGCCCGAGCGCCTCCGCCTGGCGCCGCGCCCACCACCGGAACCCGACCCCCTGGACGCGGCCCGTGACACGCGCCGTCAGGCGCTCATCACTCACGAATCTCGCCGGGGCGCGAGGGTCGGCCAGGTCAGCATGGCGGCCTCCAGGGCCAGCCTGGGCGCGGCGTTCTCACGCAGCCCGTCGTGGATTCGCTCCAGCAGGTGCGCCATGCGCGCCAGCGGCTCCGTGCCGATGCGAGCTGCGGCGGCGGCGAGGTGTAACCCGAGCTCGGTGCCCGGCGCAAGCTCGACGCGGCCGGCGGCGGTGACCAGGAGGTCGCGCGTGAGCGCCAGCCACGCGTCGACGAGCATCACCGCGGCCGCGCGCTGGCTGGACGCGGGCGTCCGGGGCGCGTCGTCCTCCGTCTCGCCCTCGGCGGCCATCGGCGTGACGAGTGGAAGCGTGTCGTCGAGAAGGTCGCGAACCGAGACGAACCGATCGGCCCGGCCGCGCTCGAGGAGCGCCAGCAGCTCGCCCTGCACCCGCCGCCGCCAGTCGAGGAGGCCCTTCTGCTCCACGAGGGCGACTGCGGTGCCGACGAGCCCGTTCGAGAGGCGCGCCACGGCATCGGCCTGGTCGGCCGGAAGCCGAACGACGTCCATCAGGTAGGCAACCAGCTCCTCGCGCGCCACGGGGCCGATCCGGAGCGGCTGACAGCGGGAGCGAATCGTGGGCAGCAGGCCGGACGGCTCATCAGCGACGAGGATGAATGCGTGCCGGTCCGTCGGCTCCTCGAGTGCTTTGAGCAGCGCGTTCTGAATCTGCTCTCCCGCGCGGTCGGCATGCTCGATCAGGAGGACGCGGCGCTCGGCCACGACCGGGGCCCCCGCGGCTTCCAGCAGCCAGCGGCGCGCCGACGCCACGATGCTCTCGCTCGAGGACTTCTGCTCACGCCAGCCCTCGGGCGAGCCAATCACGAGGTCGGGATGGCTCCTCGCACGGCCGTCGCGACAGCCGCGACAGGCGTTGCAGGGCCGGACCGTCGTGTCGGGATCGGCGCAGAAGAACAGGGCCAGGAGATCGTCGACGAAACGGTCCTTGCCCGCGCCCGACGGCCCGTGGATCAGCAGCGTGCGTCCCATCCGTTTCCGCTCCACCCCCTGGCGCACGATGCGGCGCGCCGTCGGCTGGCCGACGCTCCGGAAGCCGCCGTCTGCATAGCTCTCGATCACCGCGCGAGTATAGGTTCGGTGCCTCGCGCGGGCAGGTCGGGGCACTGGAGTGGTGCCGGGGTCGGTGGCATACTTCGTGCACCCAGCTCGGGCCGAACCCCAGAGGAGAGAGCCAATGCCGAATCGCCCGGCATCAACGGCCGACGAGATCGCCGATAGCATCAAGGCATTGATCGAGCGCGTCGCCGACGCCAACATCACCCAGGAGATGGCGAGACGCGGCCAGGAAGTCGCCGGCGTCCTCGCGGAGCGCGGCGCCGACGTCGGCGACCGCGCATCGGTCGCCTGGCGCGATGCCCGACCCCTGCGACGTGACGCCGCGAAGCGGCTCTCGCGCGCCAGCGACGACGCGGCGCGCTGGTCCGATCGAACGTGGCGCAAGGCCGTGCGTCCGGCTCTCAAGGACCTGTGGAGCCGGCGCACTCTCGCGATCGGGGCGGCCGGCGCCGCCGTACCGGCGGGCCGCGAGCTGGTCGACACGGCAGCCGAACGCCTCGGCATGCGGCAGCGGGAGGAACGTCATTGGGGCGCTTTCTTCCTCGGCCTGCTGCTCGGGGCGGTGGGCGGAGCCATCGCCGCGCTGCTCCTCGCGCCGAAGCGCGGAGAAGAGATGCGCCGGGAAATCGCGGTGAAGGCGGACGAGGTGCGCCAGGAGATCGCGACGCGCGCCGACGAGATCGCCGCCAAGGCCAAGGACGCCGAGTGGGTGCCGATCTTCCAGCGCGACACGGACGAGGGGACGAACGGCCAGCCGGCGGAGACCGCCGAGGGCGCAGCCGATCCCACGGGCAGCGTGCAGGAGGCGGCGGCCGATGCCGGCAGCGCCACCGGCGCGGTGGCCGAGCAGGCTGCGGAGGACACGGCCGAGGCGATCAACGAGTCCTACGACGCCGTGGACCGCGAACCGCGCCCATAGGCGTCAGCGCGAACCGTTGAAGGGCCGGCCATACGG
>JACCWY010000300.1 GCA_013697395.1 Chloroflexota bacterium
ACAGAGGGCAAAGACCTCCTCGAGGCGATGGCTCACGAACAGCACCGACGTCCCACGTGACCTGAGGCGCTCGACGATGGCGAAGAGCCGCTCGGTCTCATGCAGCGAAAGCGAGGCGGTCGGCTCGTCGAGGATCAGGAGCCGTGCTTCGGTCGACAGCGCTTTCGCAATCTCGATCAGCTGCTGATCGGCCATCGACAGACCTCGGACAACCGCGGCCGGGTCGACATGCACCTCGAGCTCTCGGAAGATCTCCCCGGTCGCGCCGCTCATCGCTGCCCAGTCGATGCCAAAGCGCGCAGTGGGCGGATGAGCCATGAACACGTTCTCGGCCACCGTGAGATCGGGGAACAGGCGCGGCTCCTGGTGCACTACGGCGATGCCGATATGGCGCGCCTGGGCCGGACTTCGCAGCTGGACCGCGACGCCATCGAGCAGCGTTTCGCCGGCGTCGGGGAGATGGACTCCGGCAAGGATCTTGACCAGCGTGCTCTTCCCGGCGCCGTTCTCGCCGACTAAGGCGTGAACCTCAGCGGGCGCAACCGCCAGAGAGACGTCCGAGAGCGCCTGGGTCGCCCCGAATCGCTTGGAGATCGAACGCAGCTCGACACGAGGCACCGCTGGCCCCGGATCCGGTGCGTTACGCGCTCCCGCTGTCACGAGCTGCCTGTGCGGCGGGTGCCGGACCGCGCGCGCGCGACCTCGCCAACATTCCCGGCAATCGTCAGCTCGATGCCGAAACGCCTGAGCGCATCCACCGTCGGCCCGGCCGGCGGAGCATCGGAGATGATTGTCGTCAGCTCTTGAGTCGAGCAGAACGTGGCAAACGCGGCGCGCTCCCATTTCGTGTGATCGATGACACCGATGACCTGGCGGGCGTGAGTGGTCATCAGGCGCTTGATGTCGGCCTCTTCCTGCGTCGCGTCGCTGAGGCCCGACTCGATGGTGAAACCCGCCGCTCCCATGAAGGCACGCTGAATGTTCACCCGGCTGAAGAGTCCCTCGCCGAGTGGTCCGACCACTGACATTGCCTCCCATCGGACGAACCCGCCGGGCATGACGACCGTGATGCCGGGAACGCCCGCGAGCTCGGAAGCGATGCGGAGCCCGTTCGTGATGACGGTGAGATGGACCCAACCGCCGCGGGCTCGCAGCTGACGGGCGATAGCCATTGCAGTCGTGCTGGCATCGAGGGCGACGCTCTCGCCATCGATCACGCTGGCCGCCGCGACGGCACCGATTCGGTCCTTCTCCGCGCGCTGGTACCGTTCCCGGACCTCGAAAGCACTCTCGGCCGAGCTGTCTGCGATTGCAAGCGCTCCGCCGTGTGCGCGCACGATTCGGCCCTCCGCCGCCAGGGCCTCGAGGTCCTTGCGAATCGTCACCGTCGAGACGTGCATGCGCTCCGACAGGTCGGCGACGCGCGCACGCCCATGCTCGTGAATCGTCCGTGCAATCAGGTCCCGCCGCTCGCGGGTGAAGATCAGATTGCGGTCAGGGCGAGGCTGCATCGGTGGGCCGTCTCCACGACTGAAGCGGGTCGCGGCGACCGCTGCGACCGCTTTCGATCGGTGCACAGTAATTGCTCCCCGTCCGCAATGTCAAGAAAGATATTGAAAGCATTCGTAATCTGTGGCAGGCTGCCACAATACGCGGTCTGAAGCACGAGGAGTCGAGGACTTTGACGGCGATTTCTCACGCCCCGAAGGCGATCGGTTCTACGCTCAAGGGTCAGCACATCGAGCTGCCTTCCTGGGCGTTCGGAAACTCCGGGACCCGCTTCAAGGTCTTTGCGCAACCTGGGGTTCCGCGGGATCCCTACGAGAAGCTCGCGGACGCCGCCCAGGTTCATCGCTACACGGGAGTCGCGCCGAGCGTCGCGCTCCACATCCCGTGGGATCGTGTCGACGACTACGCGGATCTCGGCCGGCACGGCGCTGAGCTCGGCGTAGCGCTGGGCACGATTAACTCCAACACGTTCCAGGACAACGACTACATGTTGGGGAGCGTGTGCAACCCGGATCCGGCGATCCGCCGAAGGGCCCTCGACCACCTTCTCGATTGCGTCGACATCATGGATGCGACCGGCTCACGCGATCTGAAACTCTGGTTCGCGGATGGCACGAACTATCCGGGTCAGGACGATCTACGCGCGCGCCAGGATCGGCTGGCGGAGGTGCTGGCAGCGGTCTATGACCGGCTTGGACCCGACCAGCGGATCGTTCTCGAATATAAGCTGTTTGAGCCTGCCTTCTACAGCACAGACGTCCCCGATTGGGGAACGGCCTTCGCACACTGCCTGCAGCTCGGGCCGAAGGCCAAAGTGGTCGTCGACACAGGTCACCACGCGCCGGGCACAAACATCGAGTTCATCGTCGCGTTCCTGCTTCGCGCCGACAAGCTCGGTGCCTTCGACTTCAACTCGCGTTTCTACGCCGACGACGACCTGATGGTCGGCTCGGCCGACCCGTTCCAGCTGTTCCGGATCATGCATGAGGTCGTCGGTGGTGGCGGACTCGAGCCCGACGTCGAGGTTTTGTTCATGCTCGACCAGTGCCACAACATCGAGCCGAAGGTTCCGGGCCAGATCCGCTCGGTGATGAACGTTCAAGAGGCGACCGCCAAGGCGCTGCTCGTGGACCGTTTGGCGCTCTCCGCGGCACAGGCCGCTGGTGACGTGCTGGGCGCAAATGCGGTTTTGATGGATGCATACAACACGGACGTCCGGCCGATGCTCGCCGGCATCCGAGAGGAGATGGGCCTCGACCCCGATCCCCTCGGGGCCTATGGGCGATCCGGCTACGCAGAGCGGATCGTCGCCGAGCGCGTCGGCAGGGCGCAGGCTGGCTGGGGAGCGTGAGCGTCACGACCGAGGCTCAGGCCTCCGAGGGCTCGCTGGAGTCCCCTGTCGCACAGCTCATCGAGCGATCGGTTCGGCTCGGCTCGGACCCGACCGTGACGAACTACGCCGGTGGCAACACATCGGCCAAGGGGTCCTCCATCGATCCGGCAACCGGCCGGCCGATCGATCTGCTCTGGGTCAAGGGTTCGGGTGGCGATCTCGGCACCCTGACCGAGGCCGGACTCGCCGTGCTGCGCCTCGATCGGCTGCGGGCCCTCGTCGACGTTTACCCCGGCGTGGAACGCGAGGATCAGATGGTGGCCGCGTTCGACTACTGCCTGCATGGGCGTGGCGGTGCTGCGCCATCGATCGACACGGCCATGCACGGCCTCATGGAAGCGGCCCACGTCGATCACCTTCATCCGGACGCCGGAATCGCGCTGGCGACGGCGGCGGACGGCGAGGACCTGGCGCGCCGGATCTTCGGCGAGCGCGTCGCGTGGGTGCCCTGGCGCCGTCCGGGCTTTCAGCTCGGCCTCGACATCGCCGCCGTGGCGCGAGAGCATCCGCATGCCATCGGCGTCATCCTGGGGGGGCACGGGATCACCGCCTGGGGCGATACCTCTGAGCAATGCGAGGCGAACTCGATGGAGATCATTCGCACTGCCGAGCGGTACATCGCCAAGCATGGCACGCCTGAGCCGCTAGGCGCCGTGATCCCGGGCTACGAGCCACTCCCAGAAGACCGCCGTCGAGCCCGAGCGGCCGCCCTGATGCCGATCCTCCGGGGGCTCCTGTCCACGGATCGTCCGCAGGTCGGGGCGTACACGGACGCGGACGTCGTCCTCGATTTCGTCGCGCGCGAGGCGCATCCGCGGCTGGCGGCGTTGGGCACGTCATGTCCCGACCATTTCCTGCGAACCAAGATTCGCCCGCTCGTGCTCGATCTGCCCCGCTCTGCGCCGATCGAGCAGGTCACCGAGCGGCTCCGCGAGCTCCACTCGGCGTATCGCGATGACTATCTCGCCTACTACCAGCGACACGCCGATGCTGCCACGCCGCCGATGCGCGGTGCCGACCCCGCGATCGTGCTGGTGCCCGGGGTTGGCATGTTCAGCTTCGGTGCGAACCGGCAGACGGCCCGGGTCGCCGGCGAGTTCTACGTCAACGCCATCAACGTGATGCGTGGAGCCGAGGCCGTTTCGACGTACTCCCCCATTCCCGAGGCGGAGAAGTTCCGTATCGAGTACTGGGCGCTGGAGGAGGCAAAGCTGGCACGAATGCCGAAAGCAAAGCCCCTGGCCACGCGGATTGCGTTCGTCACCGGAGGCGGGTCCGGCATCGGCAAGGCGATCGCCCAGCGGCTTGCTGCCGAGGGCGCCTGCGTCGTCGTGGCCGACATTGACGAAGGAAGCGCCCTAGAGGTCGCCCGCGAGATCGGCGGATCTGATGTCGCGATTGGTGTCCAGGCGGATGTCACAGACGAGGCGCAGGTCGTCGCCGCGCTCCAGGCTACCGTCCTCGCGTTCGGCGGAGTCGACTTGGTCGTGAATAACGCCGGTCTGTCGATCTCGAAGCCATTGCTCGAAACGTCGCTCGGCGACTGGGACGTCCAGCACGACGTCATGGCCCGAGGATCCTTTCTTGTCAGCCGCGAGGCCGTGCGGATCATGGTCGATCAGGACCTTGGCGGCGACATCGTCTACATCGCCAGCAAGAACGCGCTGTTCGCCGGGCCCAACAACATCGCGTACGGCGCGGCCAAGGCGGACCAGTCGCACCAGGTGCGCCTCCTCGCGGCCGAGCTTGGCCAATACGGCATTCGGGTCAACGGCATCAACCCCGATGGCGTCGTCCGTGGTTCCGGGATCTTTGCCAAGGGATGGGGCGCTGATCGCGCGCGGGTGTACGGGGTTCCGGAAGACAAGCTCGGCGAGTTCTACGCCCAGCGCACGCTCCTGAAGAAGGAGGTGCTGCCGGAGCACGTTGCGGCTGCCGTCTTCGCCCTGGTCGGCGGCGACCTCAGCCAGACCACCGGACTCCACATCCCGGTCGACGCCGGAGTCGCCGCCGCGTTCCTGCGGTGAGCGCTCGAACGGCGGGCTCGGGTACCGTCGCCGCCGTCGATCTGGGGGCCTCGTCAGGCAGAGTGATCACCGCCCGGGTCGGACCGGGCACGCTATCGCTGGAGGAGGTCCACCGCTTCTCGAACACTCCCGTCGAGCTGCCCGATGGGCTTCATTGGGACATCCTCGGCATCTTCCGCGAGGTGATCGAGGGACTCAGGCGCGCCGGCAGGACGGCGCCCGAGCTCATGAGTGTCGGCATCGACTCCTGGGCGATCGACTATGGCCTGCTGGACGCCGACGGCCGGCTACTCGGCAACCCGTACACCTATCGAGACGGACGATCGGCACGGGGCGTCGAAGAGGTCCACGCACTCGTCTCGCCGGAACGGCTCTACGCTCGCACGGGGCTCCAGTTCCTGCCCTTCAACACGATCTATCAGCTCGCGGCCGCTCGCGGCACAGCGGAGCTGGACGCCGCTCGAACCATCCTTCTCATTCCGGACCTCATCGGGTACTGGCTCAGCGGACAGCGCGTTGCGGAGGTGACAAACGCCTCGACCACCGGCCTGTTCGATATCGATCGCCAATCGTGGGCAGACGACCTGGTCGATGAGCTGGAACTTCCGAGAGCTGCTCTGCCGCCGTTGGCGCCGGCAGGCGATCGGATCGGGCCTCTGCAATCTCGGGTGACCGAGGCCGCCGGCCTGCCGCACGATGTCGAGCTCACCCTCGTCGGCTCCCATGACACGGCCTCGGCGGTGGTGGGCGTGCCGGCCGAGGACGATAAGTACGCGTACATCTCGTGTGGGACGTGGGCCTTGGTCGGTGTCGAGCTCGAGCACCCGGTGCGCAGCGACGAGAGCCGCTCGGCGAACTTCACGAACGAGGCTGGCGTGGACGGGCGTGTCCGCTACCTGCGCAACGTCACCGGCCTCTGGCTCCTTGACGAGAGCTTTCGCGCCTGGGAGAGGAGCGGCGTTCCCTCGGATCTCACCGAGCTGCTGCATGCCGCCGCTGCGCTGCCACCCGGCGGAGCGGTGATCGATCCGAATGACCCGACCTTCCTGCCGCCCGGCGACATGCCGGCACGAATCGTTGACGCATGCCGGCGCGCCGGCCAGCCCGTGCCGGCGTCCCGTGCGGCATTGGTGCGCTGCATCCTGGAGAGCCTCGCGTCGACGTTTGGCCAGACGGTCCGGGAGGCGTCACTGTTGTCGGGGCGGTCTGTGAGGCGCGTGCACGTCGTCGGAGGCGGAAGCCGCAACACGCTCCTCTGCCAGCTCACCGCGGATGCGTGTGAGCTCCCGGTCGTCGCCGGACCCGTGGAGGCCACAGCCATCGGCAACGTGCTCGTCCAGGGCCGGGCGCTCGGGCTCGTCGAGGGTGACCTGTCCGACCTGCGAGCACTCGTGCGCGCGACACATCCGTTGCGTACCTACGAGCCACACGCTCAGCTGGCTGTGCGGACCTGATCACCGATGCGCATCGCGCTCTTCATCACCTGTTTCAACGACCTGCTCTTCCCCGAGGTCGGGCGCGCCGTGGTGACCCTCCTCGGCAGGCTGGGCTACGAAGTCGAGTTTCCGGCAGGCCAGACCTGCTGCGGACAGATGCACTTCAACTCGGGCTACCGGGACGAGTGCATCCCGCTCGTGCGACGCTTCACCGATGCCTTTGAGGGCTACGACGCAGTCGTGACGCCCTCGGCCTCGTGCGCGGCCATGGTGCGGCATCACCACGGGACCGTGGCCGGCGAAGCTGGTGACTCGTCGCTGGTCGACGCGGTCGGGATTGTCGCGCCCAGGGTCTACGAGCTGTCAGAGTTCCTCGTCGACGTGCTCGGCGTCACGGACGTGGGCGCCCGCTTTGCACACACCGTGGCGCTCCATCCGACGTGCCATTCGCAGCGGCTGCTGCGCGTGGGCGATCGCCCATCACGACTTCTGAATGCGGTTGACGGACTCACCCTCGTCGATCTGCCGAATGCCGAGGAGTGCTGCGGCTTCGGCGGCATGTTCGCGGTGAAGAACGCGGCGACCTCGGTCGCGATGGGGATGGATAAAGTCGACCACGTTCATGCATCCGGAGCCGAAGTCCTCACCGCCGCCGATACCTCTTGCCTGATGCACATCGGCGGCCTCCTATCGCGTCAGGGCAGCCCTGTGCGCGTCATGCACCTGGCGGAGATCCTGGCCGAAACTGGCACCGAGCGATGACCGACCACCACCCAACCTTCGCCGGCACGCCGCCCTTCCCGAAGGCCGCCGAATCGGCGCTCGCAGATCGCCAACTACGGGAAAACCTGGGTCGCGCGACCGCGACGATCCGCACCAAGCGCGAGGGAGCCGTCGCCGAGCGTGATGACTGGGAGGCACTGCGCGTCGCAGGCGCCGCCATCAAGGATGACGTGCTTGCCCGCCTGCCGGAGTTGCTCGAGGAGCTGGAGCGCAACGTCACGAAGGCCGGCGGGATCGTCCACTGGGCGCGGGACGCGGCCGACGCGAATGCCATGATCGCCGCGATCGTCCACGAACATGGGGCCACCGAGGTGGTCAAGGTGAAGTCCATGGTCACCCAGGAGATCGAGCTCAACGCGGCGTTGGCACGCGATGGGATCGCGGCATGGGAGACAGACCTGGCGGAGCTGATCGTGCAGCTCGGAGGGGACCTCCCGTCGCACATCTTGGTGCCGGCGATCCATCGGAATCGCCATGAGATCGGCGAGATCTTCCGTTCACGAATGGCCGCGGTCGGCCGGCCGGCGCCTCGAGGGCTGAGTGATGAGCCGGCGGCCCTGGCGGAGGCGGCTCGACTCCATCTTCGCGCAAAGTTCCTCCGGGCCAGGGTCGCCGTGTCAGGGGCCAACTTCGCGGTGGCTGAGACCGGAACCGTGATGGTGCTCGAGTCGGAGGGCAACGGCCGGATGTGCGTAACGCTTCCCGAGGTCCTCATCACGGTGATGGGCATCGAGAAGCTTGTGCCGACCTGGCGTGACCTCGAGGTCTTCCTCCAGCTCCTCCCGCGCTCCTCCACGGCCGAGCGCATGAACCCCTACACGTCGATGTGGACCGGTGTCACGCCCGGCGACGGCCCCAGGGAGTTCCACCTCGTGCTTCTCGATAACGGCCGGACCGATACGCTGGCGGACTCGGTGGGGCGCCAAGCGCTGCGCTGCATCAAGTGCTCGGCGTGCCTGAACGTCTGCCCGGTCTATGTGCGCACCGGCGGGCGGGCGTACGGCTCGCCATACCCCGGGCCGATCGGGGCCATCCTGACCCCACAGCTTCGGGGCATCAGCCAGCATCCGGTGGACGCTCAGACGGCATCGCTGCCCTTCGCTTCCTCGCTATGCGGCGCCTGCTACGACGTCTGTCCGGTGCGGATCGACATTCCCGAGATTCTCGTGCATCTCCGCACGCAGGTCGTCCGTCAGGGCGGCTGGCGAGCAAGAGTCGTCTCCCAGGAAAGCGCAATGATGGGCGCCATGGCGACGGCCTTCGCCGGGCCGCGGCGGTTGGGGATCGCCGAGCGCGCAGCGGCACTCGTTTCTCGCCCATTCAGCCGAGACGGACGCATCGGGCGACTGCCTCTGCCCGGCCTGCTCGGGGGGTGGTTCGGCTCCCGAGACCTACGCGCGCCGGCGGCGATGTCATTCCGCCGATGGTGGTCGCGCCGCACACGAGAGTCGCGCGGGCCATGAGCGGCCGACCGACGGAGTTCCGCGACGCGATGCTGGAGCGGATTCGATCGGCTCTCGACACGCCGAGCCAGCCGGTGGACGTGCCGCGCTCGTACCGGACTTCAACGCCGGCCAGCGTCGACCTCGTCGAGCGCTTCGCCGAGCGCGTGAGCGACTACCGCGCGGTCGTCCATCCGTCGTCGGAACGCAAGCTGTCTGCGACGGTGCTTCGAGCGCTCGAGGATCATGACGTCCGTCGCGTCGTCACGCCGCCCGGACTGCCAGCGGAGTGGGTGAAGGCCGCCGGGTCGATCGAGCTGGTGGCCGATGACCCTCCACTGAGCCACGCGCAGCTGGACAGGATCGACGCCGTCATCAGCGGATGTGCGATCGCCATCGCCGAGACCGGGACCATCGTGCTCGATGCAGGGCCGGGCCAGGGACGCCGGGCGCTGTCGCTGCTTCCGGACGTGCTGGTCTGTGTCGTCCGGGCCAACCAGCTGGTGGGCGACGTCCCGGAGGCGCTCGCTCGACTCGATCCGCGCCGCCCCCTGACGTGGATCAGCGGCCCCTCCGCGACGAGCGACATCGAGCTCAATCGAATCGAGGGGGTGCATGGCCCGCGAATCCTGGAGGTCATCATCCTCCCTGACCGGGCCAGGACTAACCTCCGGAAGGAGAGCGGATAACTCCACGCCCTACGCTCCCCACCCACGCTCGGTGTTACAGCGCATCCGCCGGGATAGTCCGAAGCTATCCGGTCTTCCCAACGATGTTGACCAAGCGGCTAACAGCCGCCCGCCTGTCGGCGTTCACGCTCAGCTACCCAGCGCGGGGCGTTCCGAGAGTCCACCTTGAAGGTCACGACCGCTGCCGAATTCGGAGTGACGTTTCGTTCTCGCCCTTCGCAGCGGCGATGACTGGAGTCTGGTGGCGGCCACCGAACGCTGATAAGGGCTCCCATAAGGGCTCCGCAGACCGCAACCTCAGCCGTTTCGCCGGTATTGCCGCTGCCATCGAATGGCGTCCCCGGCAGGTGTCGGGGCCGTACTAACAGCCATACCCATCGTTGGCCGACGCGAGCTGGAGTCAAATTCTCAGTCGGCCTGACCGGCCGGCGGCTTGGCATTCGGACGTCGGGGGTTCAAGAGGAGACGAACCACCCAGCACCGACTATGGCCGGCCGTCAGCGCTCCAGCAGCGCAGGGGATCCAAAGCGTGCGACCCAGTCCCGCTCGAAACGCGCGACGGCATCCTCGGTCAGGGGATGGGCCACGAGCCCGTCCAGCAGTGCCGGTGGCAGCGTGCACGCGCCGGCGCCGGCGAGGCAGCACCGCTCCACCTGAGCGACGTCCCTGAAGCTGGCCGCGAGAATCACCGTTACCAACCCTTCCGTGGCGAATGCCGTCGCGATGTCCCTGACCATGGTTTCGCCGTCACCTCCTGCCTCGTCGAGGCGGTTAACGTAGGGGGCCACGTATGCCACCCCGGCCGCCCCGGCAAGGAACGCTTGATTGGCGGCGAAGACCGATGTCGCCGTCACAGCGAAACCCTCGTCGACCAGCTGGCGCATGGCCTTGATGCCTTCCCGGGTCACGGGGACTTTGATGAAGACATGCGGGCCGGCCAGCTCCGATAACGAGTATGCGTCTCGGACCATTCTCGGAGCATCTGATGCCGTCACCTGGACATGGAGCTCGGCATCGGCCCCTATCACCTCACGGATCGCAGGAAGAAGCCGCGGCAGTTCCAGCCCCTGGCGCGCGACCGACGAGGGGTTGGTGGTGACGCCGCTGAGCGGGTATGTCTCGAACGCCCGCCTGATCTCTTCGATGTCGGCTGCGTCAACGAGGAATCGCATCGGTCTACCCTACCGCGGTAACGCGGTGCCGATGTGCGGCGAGGTCGCAGGTGCCGGTTACACCGAGGGCGGCAGAGATCGCGGTCGGCATCATGCCGATGCCGCCCCCAGGACGGCCTCGAGGAGGTCGGCCGGGCCGCCGGGGTCGACCACCTTGAAGGTGATGCCGGCCGGCAACCCCCGGCCAAGCGATCGGATCTGCGCTTCGCGTTCCTCAGATCCACCAATCCGAGCAGATTTGACCTCGAGGACGGTTCCGCGGCACGTCGGCCGAGCAGCGCGCTGCAGGGCCCAGACCCGAGCCACCTGGGCAAGCAATCCGTTGCCATTCCAGGTGCGATCAGCCATCGGCTCGGGACCCATTGAGACGACCAGATCCAGGCCACCATGGCTGCGAACGAGGGCGTGGACGGCATCGAGGCTTCCGTGGCCGCCCACCCCGACAACGTAGGCGCCGCTGGCGGCAAGGTCGGCAGTGAGCGCCGGCCCGAGGCCTTCGCTCGCCTGAGTAATGAGGATGACGAGGCCGCGACCGCGGCCCGATGTCGACTCCGCCGCCTCGACTCCGCGTCGGTAGGCCTCCGCCTCCCAGCCTTCGATGAACTGGCGTTCGCTCGGTGTGAGGACTCGAATCCCGCCAAGTCGGAGCGCAGCGAAGCCAATGCGGGTCGCGTCGACGTACACGTCACGCGCCGTCTGGGCCTCGCGCGCGGCATCCCCCGCCACGAAGAGGCCAAGCCCTTCGACGACCACGACCGAAGGCATGGCTCCCCTGGTCTGGAGATGATCGGCAAGCGCGGCGCGGATCGTCGTTACGATGCCATGTTGTCCCTCGCTCGCAGGCAGCTCGAGCCAGAGTGGCCAGGAGCCGGCGTAGACGATCTGGTCGGGCGTCAGCGGACCACTAAGGACAAGGCCTCGACCCTCCGCCGCGCTAGCGAGGCGGATGGCGTCATCTGAATCGTCGAACGTGACGACCTGCAACCGGGGACCCCTCGATAGCGCCCCCCGCAGGAACGGCCCGATAGTGTCGATACGCCTCTGCGACGCCGCGCGTAACGGCGCTCCCGGTCTCGGCGCCGCACCCCTCGGTCTCGCACCCGACTGTCCGCCCCCCAGCCGGTCAAGATGCCTGCGGACCGCCTGCACCGCCTGCACGGAGGCGTGCGCCACGGCCTGAGCATCATCGCCGGCGACGATGAGGCCGTGGTTCTGGAGCAACACGACGTCGGGCGCGGCCCGGCCGGTCCGTTGCTCGAAACGCCGTCTCGCCTCGGAGATCGCGCGAGCGAGCGGCAGACCTGGGTCGACATATTCGACCCACAGAGCAGTGTCGCCGAACAGCTGCTCGGCAAAGCGGGCGCCGTCTCGGGCACAGCACACAGCGTTGATGACGGTCGGGTGCGTATGGAGGACGAATCGCCGAGGAACGAGTGCGTGGAAGAGGCACTCCACTGATGGCCGCCGCTCGCCCACCGGACGTAGCCTCGCCAGCATGGCGACCTGCATGACCGTCTCGCTGCCGGCCGCGGATCCGGCGTTCGGATCAGCGTTGAGGAACGCGAGCAGCGGCTCCATGTCGAGGGGCATCAGTGCGTCTGAAGTGAGCGACCCGAGTGAGACGCCGCTCGGCTTGATGAACAAGACGCCTTCGGCCTTGACGGAGCTGTTGCCGCCGCCGGCTCTGGAGAACTGAGGATCGAGACCGAACCGCCGCGAGAGCTCAGCCACCTGCTCGAGCAGCCCGGACACAACCGGCCCTGGGAGGGGTTCGGGCGCGCTCATCGCGCTGTCGCCGCCTGAAATGAACGCATCCGGGCAACTGCCTCCTCCCAAAGCCCACCCTCAGACCGGGGCTCGTATGTCTCCAGCTTCACCGATGACGCGATCGCCGCGCGGCCCTCGGCGACGTCGCCGAGGTCTCCTGTCGCGACGGCCTGAAGCATGAGGTTGCCCAGGGCCGCAGCTTCCGCCGGTCCGGCCACCACCGGTCGCCGGCAGGCATCCGCGGTCAGCTGGCAGAGCAGCCGATTCTGGCTGCCACCACCGACGACGCGGATCGTGTCGAGACGGTGTGCAACGAGCTCCTCGAGATCGTCAAGTGTTGCCCGGTAACGCACCGCCAGGCTCTCGAGACAGCAGCGGACGACAGCACCGACCGTCTCTGGGGGTGGTTGGCCGCTGCGCACGCATGCGTCGCGAATGGCCGCCAGCATGTCCGGCGGACTCAGGAGCTCCGGGATGTCCGGGTCCACAGTGCAGCGGAAGGGCTCAGCACGATCCGCTGCGGCAAGCAGATTGTCCCAGCTGTACGTGGCGCCCTCGCGCTGCCACTGCCGCCGGCACTCCTGGATGAGCCACAATCCCGGGATGTTCTTCAAAAGGCGAATCGTCCCTGCAACGCCGCCCTCGTTCGTGAACCCCAGCTCGAGCGATCGATCGGTGATGACCGGCGCGGTCGCCTCGACGCCCATGAGGCTCCACGTACCGCTGCTGATGTAAGCGCTGTCCGCCGCGAGACCGGGGATCGCCGCCACCGCACTGGCCGTGTCGTGGCTGCCAACGGCGATCACCGGCGCAAGGGCGACCAACCCGACCTCGCCCGATACCTCGGGCGACACCGAGCCGATCGCGGTGCCTGCGTCCACGATCGGCGGGAAGATCCGGGAGGGGATCTCGAACCGATCCAGCAGCTCGACCGCCCACCGGCGCGCGTGCACGTCGACACACTGCGTGGTCGTCGCGTGGGTGTATTCGGCGAGACGCTCCCCGCTCAGCCAGTAGTTGAACAGGTTCGGGATCGGGAGCAGAACCGCAGCGAGGTCGAGCTGGGCATCGCCAGAGCGCACCATGCTGACGAGTTGAAAGAGGGTATTGATCTTCATGACCTGGATCCCGGTCGCTGCGTAGATCGCTTCTCGCGGCACCCGGTCTAGGGTGAGCTCCATGATCCCGTCGGTCCGGGGGTCACGATAGTGGTATGGGTTGCCGAGAAGACGGCCGTCGCGGTCGAGTAGTGCGAAGTCAACGCCCCAGCAGTCGATCCCCAGTCCGCTCACCGGCCCCTGGTTCTTGGCAACGTGTTTTGAGATGCCTGCCTTGATCTCCGCCCAGAGCCGGAGCGCATCCCAGTAGAGATGGCCCCTTACGGTGACCGGCCCGTTGTCGAACCGGTGTACCTCGCGAAGATCGAAGCGGGCGCCATCCCATCGGCCGGCGAGCACCCGGCCATTCGAGGCGCCGAGGTCAACGGCCAGATACTGTCTCGACCGATCCATCCGCGCTCCGCTCAGTCGGCCTGCCGACGCTCAGGGTCCATAGAGCGGGCCAAAGGCGGCGCACGCCCTGAAGTCCGCGCCCTCGAGATCGGCCGTACCAAGCGATGTCCACGCGCTCGGTCGGAAGACTCTCTCCTCGGGGACGTTATGCATGTTGACCGGTATCCGAAGGAGCGACGCAAGGCTGATCAGATCCGCACCGATGTGGCCAAAGCTTATCGCGCCATGGTTCGCGCCCCAGTGGGCCATGACACTGTAGACGTCGCGGAACGGGCCGCTTCCAGTCAGTTCGGGGACGAACCAGTGCGTCGGCCAGGTTGGGTCGGTCCGCTCGTCGAGCACGCGATGCACGTCCGGCGGCAGGTCCACGGTCCAGCCCTCGGCGAGCTGCAGAACGGGGCCGACGCCCGCCACCAGGTTGATGCGGCTCATCGTCACCGGCATGTCGCCGCGGCTCACGAACTTGGAGGAGAAGCCCCCACCGCGGAAGTAGCCGGTGTTCGCCGGATACCAGGTCGTCGCCTCCAGAGCGCGCGCCACCTCGGCCTCGTCGATCTCCCAGAATGGCTTCATGGCCGGGTGGCCGTCGCGCTGCATCTGCCCGGTCGCGTCCAGCGTCGCGGCGCCGGAGTTGATGAGGTGGATGACGCCGCCCGCCGCTGGTCCTTCGAGCGCCGCGCCGGTCACCCGCCGCACTGCCTCCGGGCTCCAATAGGTGCGGACGTCGGCGAAGATCTGGGCCGTGTTCGTCAGCAGGTAGCCGAGCAACATCGAGGCGCCGTTGAGGCTGTCGTTCTCGGTGGCCAACACGAACGGTGCCCGGGTCCCGCTCCAGTCGAACGACGAGTTGAGGATTGCCTCCATGAAGTCCCCGTTCGGCGAGTGGTCCGTCCACTGTCGTTGACCCTGGAAGCCGCCCAGGATGGCATTGCGACCTAGCGCCTCCTCGCCATAGCCGATCGCTTCCAGTCGTGGATTGCCGGTCATGAGGTCGCGCGTGATGAGTGCCATCTTGACCACGGTGGCCCAGTCGCGCTCCTTCTGCTCGTGGCTGCGCTGCTGGTCGGGCGGATTGTTGTCCTCGCCTTCGCGGCAGTTCGCGCGCGTCCAGTCGAGCGCCATGGCGAACTCGGCCTCGTCGTAGATCCCCTCGTCCATCCGTCGGGTCAGCTCGCTCATGTCGACGCTCTCGACGCGCATGCCCAGGTAGCGCTCGAAGAGGCCCTGATCGACGATCGAGCCGGCGATGCCCATCGACACGCCGCCGATCGACAGGTACGACTTGCCGCGCATGATCGCCACTGTTAGGCCGGCCCGTGCGAAGCGCAGGAGCTTCTCCTCCACGTCGGGCGGGATGACCCGCTCACCCGCGTCTTGCACGTCGCGTCCGTAGATGCCGAACGCCGGCAGGCCCTTCTGGGTGTGGGCGGCGAGCACCGCGGCGAGGTACACGGCCCCCGGGCGCTCGGTGCCGTTGAAGCCCCAGATCGCCTTGGGCGCCAGCGGCTCCATGTCCATCGTCTCCGACCCGTAGCACCAGCACGGGGTGACGGTGATCGAGACCCCCACTCCCGCACGACGGAACAGGTCGGCCGCCTCGGCCGCCTCCGCCACGCCCCCGATGGAGTGGTGAGGGACGACGCATTCCACTGGCTGGCCGTCGGGATAGCGCAAGGTGTGGCTGATGAGATCGGCGGTCGCCCTGGCCATCCCCATGGTCTGGTCCTCGAGAGACTCGCGCACACCGCGCCGCCGTCCGTCGATGGCAGGACGTATGCCGATCTTCGGCCAACCGCCGACGAAGCGTGGCCGGCCTCGATGGACGCTTGTGGTGCTCTGCTCGACTGTCGTCATTGTCGTTTCCTTCGCTGGTCGCTTGGGTTGCGCCTCACCGCGCATGGATGGATGAATCGGTCGCGGACAGGAATGCGCGAACAGCCAGCGCGTCGGGTGGCTCCGCTCCCGCGCGCGTGCAGTTGAGTGCCGCGGTGGCCGCGGCGAAGTTCAGCGCGGCGGTCAGCTCGTCGGGAGACAATGCGTCGAGCGCAACTCGGGAGGTGACGTCGTGCTCGCGAAGCCAGGACAGGAGCCCGGCCGTGAAGGCGTCACCCGCTCCCACCGTGTCGACCACATCGACGACATGCGCGGGCAGGCGGTAGGTGGACAGCGAACCACCGGTCTCGTGGGTCCTGGCTCCCTGGTTGCGCCGGAGCGCCAGCACGCCATCGGCTCCGCGCGTCACGACCACCAGCGCCGGCCCATCCGCCAGCAGCTCGCCGGCGGCGGCTTCCAGGTCGCGACCGGACGCAAGCCAGGCCAGATCTACGGCGCTGACCTTGAAGATATCGACCAGCGCTGCCAGGCGCCGCAGCAGCGCCCGATAAGCCGGCTCGTCGGAGACGAGCGCCGGGCGCAGATTGGGATCCAACGAGAGCAGTGCACTGCCCGCGAGCCGCTGGCAGGCGGCGAGCACCGCCTGGGGCGTGCTACCCCGCAGCAGGCTGATCGATCCCACGTGCAGGATCGCCGTGTTCGAGAACAGCGCCGCGGGCAGGTCCTCGGCGCGCACCAGGGTGTCCGCCGCGCGCTCCCCGTAGAAGACGAAGCTCGGGTCGCCCGATTCTGTGGCCACGAACGCGAGCGTGCTCGGCGCGTCGACGTCGGCCAGCCAGCTGACGTGCACGCCCTCGCGTTCCAGATAGGCACGCACATACCGGCCGAAGAAGTCGGTCGACAGCTTGCCGGCCAATGCAACCGGCTGGCCGAGCCGAGCCACGGCGACGGCGACGTTGAGGAGCGATCCGCCCGGATGCACCCGGAAGCCCACCATTCCTCCGCCCTCCTCGATGGGCAGGAAGTCGATGAGCGCCTCGCCAAGACAGGTGATGCGCCCGACCGATCCGCCGCAGCGTTCCGTCACCGTCACCACCTACGGCGGAGGGACGACGCCGATGGTCAGCAGAATGTTCGCGTACACCCGCCGCTCCCCGGTCGCTACCGCTAGCGCGAGGTCAGGTCCCTTGGCGAGGTCGTAGAACTCGAACCGTCCCAGGGGCTGGAGCTCGACGCCGGGCAGCTGGACGCGGAATTCGCCGTGGATGGCCGGCTCCTCGCCGCTTTCGGGGCGCATGACGTGGGCGGCCTCGATCGGGATGGCATCGAGGAGCACGGCGAGCACGTCAGTGACCCGCACCAGGTCGGGTGCGAGGTTCAGGTACACGCGGCGGGCAGCCGGATGGGTGCGCGTTGGCAGGGGATAGTTGCCGTCCGCGATGAGCACCTGTGCGCCGTGGCCCGCCTCGCCAAGCGCTCGCAGAATCTCCGGGTGGAGGAGGCGGTAGGTGAGCATGGACGTCGCCCTCCGAATCAGTCGCGTGCGGTGCTAACGTCAGCTGACGCGGGCGTGGCCTTGTCGCGTCTGGGATCGGGAGCAGAACGGCTCCCCAAGGTGAGCGCACTATCGACGGCGCGACGTGGCGTAGCGTTCAGGTCCGAGGGAGGCGGTGCACTCGATCGCCTGACGATGAAGTCGACGGGCAGGATGATCGACTGTCGCGCTGGCCGCCTACCGCCCGCCACGCGCTCGAGGATCAGCTCGGCCCCCCGCTCTCCCATCTCGTAGGCGCGCTGATCGACGACGGTGAGGAACGGGTCGATCAGCCAGTCACCCGGCAGGTCATCGAACGCGACGAGGGACATCGCCTCCGGAATCCGCAGGCCGACCTCGCGGAGCGCCCTGATCGCCCCAAAGGCGATGAAGTTGTTGGCCGCGAAGAGCGCCGTCGGACGCGGATGGAGGTCAAGAATTCGGCAGGCCATCCGGTATCCCGCCTCCACGCCGAAGCCTTCGTACAGGACGAGCCGGTCGTCGTGCTCGATGCCGACTTCGGCGAGCGCCCGCCGATGGCCGGCGGCACGGTCCACGGAGGTGGAGATGGTCCGATGGCCGGTCAGCATCGCGATGCGCCGAT
>JACCWY010000307.1 GCA_013697395.1 Chloroflexota bacterium
AGACCGACTCGACGAAGCTGTCGATCCCGAAGCCCAGCAGCGCCACGCTGCCGGCGGCCAGGGCGGCCGCCACGGCCACGATGCCCTCGACGATGTTCCAGCCGACGGTCAGGTATTCGAGGCGCAGGCCGCGACGCAGCAGCGCTGGGCGGGACTCCGAAGCGCTGGTGGCGACGGTACTCACCCCCGCTGCAGCGCGGGCGCCAGCGACGCGCCCTCCCTGGCGGACCCGAGCTCGCCGGCATGCCGCAGCCCGTCGGCGAAGAGCCGACGAATGTGCTCGTCGGCCATGCGGTAGTAGACCATCCGGCCGGCCTTGCGGCGCGCCACCACCCGCCGATCGCGCAGCAGACGTAGCTGGTGGCTCAACGCCGACTGGCTGATCCCGAGCAGGAGGGCGAGATCACACACGCACAGCTCGCTGGCCAGGCTCAGCGCGTGCAGGATTCGCGAGCGGGTCGGATCGGCCAGGACGCCGAAGGTCGAGGCCACCTCGTCGGCGGCGGCGTAGGCGATGACCCGCCCCAGCAGGGGCGCCACGTGCTCGGGGTGGATGCACTCGACCTCGCACCGCTCGGGCGTGAGATCGCCGACTATCTCTGAACTATTGCTCATACGTTGAGATCGTAGCCGGGCACCGGCCGCAAGTCACGCCCCAAAACGCAGCTCGCATCCATGCGGAGCAGCCGATTACCCGTCTCGGCGAATGACGTTTCCTAGAGGAAGAAGGTGAACAGCCCGGCCATACGTGCGAACGCGTTCGTGAAAATGAGCACGCCCATGGCCATGATGAACAGGCCGGACACGATCTCGACCGCCCGATGCCAGCGACGCAGCCCGTTCATCACCGGCTCGAGCTTGGGCAGGGCCACTGCCGCGAGCAGGAATGGGACGGCGAGGCCGGCCGAATAGGCCCCGAGGAGGAGCGCGGCGACCGGGGCGCTCTGGCTCGAGGCGCCCATGGTCAGGATGGCGCCCAGCACCGGGCCGATGCACGGGCTCCACCCTAGGGCGAACAGCCCGCCCAGCGCGACCGAGCGCGCCGAGCGACCGGCCGGCAGGCGGTCGGGGCGGATGCCGAACTGGAAGCGGTCGAGGATCGGACCGAAGACCCCGGTCATGAGCAGCCCGAGCGCGATGACGACCAAGCCGGCGGCTTGGCGCAGGGCGGGGATGGTGAACAGGCCCGCGCCCAGGAGTCCGACCGAAACGCCGAGGAGCGTGAAGATCACGCCGAAGCTGGCTGTGAACAGGAGCGCCTGCCCGAACACCGGTTGGCGCACCAGCGTGGCCCGTGTGCCGGCAGGAACCGCGGCCACCCCTACCACGGCCGCGGTCTCGCCCAGATAGGCAAGGTAGACCGGGACGAGCGCCAGGACGCAGGGCGAGATGAAGGACACCAAACCGGCGGCGAAGGCGAGAGCGAGACTGATCTGCGCGGCGCTATCCATTGATGGCGAACTCAGCGGCCCGGCGGGGTGGTGAAGAAACCATAGACCGATAGCTAACCTACTACACTGCGGTAGGAGACCGGAGGAGGCAGTCGATGGACGAGGTCGCGCGGCATTGTGCGGCAATGATGGAAGCGATGTCCGGCATGCACGGCACCGCCGGCGGCAGCTGGGACGCTGGCGGGATGATGGGCGTGGGCGGCATGGGCGGAATGCTGGCCTTCGGCCTGCTGTGGCTGGTGATCATGGCCGCACTCGCCGCGCTGCTGACCTTCGGCGGGATCTGGTTGTGGCGGCGAGGCCAGCCAGCCGCATCCGGCACCGCCGCGGCATCTGCGCGAGAGACGCTTGACCGCCGCTACGCGGCCGGCGAGCTGGATCGCGACGCCTACCTCCGCACGCGATCTGACCTCGAGGCCCCGCGCTGAGGCATGCGACTGCTGCGTTGGGTGGTCGTTCCGGCGCTGGTGCTGCCAGTTAGCTGGCTCCTCTTTCAGGGTCTCGGCCGCGATCCGCGAGCATTGCCGTCGCCGCTGATCGGGCGAGCGGCGCCGACCTTCGAGCTGGCAAGCATCGATGGACGAACGGTCGACTGGGTCGCCCTGCGAGGCCGGGTCGTGATCGTCAACTTCTGGGCGAGCTGGTGCTTCGAGTGCATCGCGGAACACGGCGTTCTGCTCGAAGCGCAGGAGCGCTACGGCGCCGATCTGGTGATCATCGGCGTCCTGTACCAGGACAGCGTCGACGATGCGCTGGGCTTCCTGGCTAGGTATGGCGACGGCGGGTGGCCCAACCTGGTGGATGCCGACGGTGGGTTGGCGATCGACTACGGCGTGACCGGAGTCCCAGAGAGCTTCTTCATCGATGCCGCCGGCATCGTTCGCTACAAGCAGTACGGCGCGGTGACGCGCGCCGTGCTCGACGCCCAACTGTCGGCCCTGTTGGCGCACGTCGGCGTTCCGGCTAACTGAGGTCCATGGATGCCAGCGCGGTCGCGTCGGGTACGGCCCGGCTTTGCCAGGGCGGCCAAGGCCAAACCAGCGCCCAGGCGCGGCCGAAGCCGGTGGATCATCCCCGTCGCGGCGCTCGTCTTGCTGGCGGCCGGTGCGGCCGTAGCGTTCGTCGTGCTGCGGGACGGAGCCGGTGGCGGCGACGCGGTAGCCTGGGCGCGACTGGATACCGCCGACGTCCACTCGCTGGCCTTCGACCCGGCCGATCCGGCGCACCTGTATTTCGGCCATCACGGTGGCCTGCTGGAGTCGCGCGACGGCGGGCGATCGTGGCAGCCCACCGCGCTGTCGGGTGCGGACGCCATGAACGTGCGCGTCAGCGACGAGGGGCTGATGCAGATCGCCGGGCACGAGGTCTATCTCGAGAGCCGCGACGGTGGTCAGACCTGGGAGCCGGTGCCAACTGACCTGCCCGGGCTGGATCTGCACGCCTTCGTCACCGATCCCGGCGACCCGACCCACGCCTGGGCCTTCGCGGTCGGCCACGGCCTGTTCGAATCGACCGATGCCGGCCGCCACTGGGAGCAGCGTCAGCCTGACTCGTTCGGCGCGCTGACGACCTTCCAAGCCGACGGCCAGCCGGTGCTGGTCGGGCTGACCCAGATCGGCATCGCCCGTAGCGACGACGGCGGCCGAACATGGCAGCCATTGGGCCGGCCGTCCGGCCAACTGGCCAGCCTGGCAGCCTCTGGCGATGGCAGCGTCCTGTACGCAGGCACCACCGATGGACTGCAGCGATCGACCAACGGCGGCCAGACGTGGAGCGCGACCGGCCTCACCAACGTGGCGCTCACGATCGCGGTCCCGGCGGGTGACGACGCCACGGTGGCTGTCGTCGATGACCAGACCCGCTTCTACCGCTCCTCGGATCGCGGCGCGACCTGGCCAGGCCCCCTAATCACGTCCAGTCCGCCTACTACAATGGCGTAGTATTGCTGCCCTGCGCGGCGGCGGCGCATCTGTAGACCGAGCGATATCCAGTCGCGGAGCGGCAATTGGCCCTCGCTGTGAGCGCCAGGCAACCGCCAACAGATGACAGGTGGACAAGGCGTGGCACGACGGCGGGCGGCGGGCGGCGGCTGCGGCGAAGAGCCGCAAGATCCGAACAAGACCGATGGCCCGCGCGATGCCAGAGGCCAACACGCCGAGTGGCGCGACGGGGTATGCGCGAGGCGAGCGGGCGGCAGTCGATGGGCCCCGCGAGCCGGCGGCGCTCTCCGTCACGCACTGGTTCGACTCCGGGCAGGACGGCGAACCATACTCCGCGACCATCCGATTCACTGGCCGCCGGGTCGCACTCCGCGGGAAACCCGCGCCGCGGGACGCGTTCGTGAAGGAGGAAACCGTCGACCGCGTCGTGCCAGGCAGCGGGCCCGTGTCGATAACGACCTGGGTGTACGGGTTGGAGCCGGGCGAATGGACGGTCACCGCCGACCTCCTGCGACGGCCGAGTCACGCCGGTGGGCACCGGCTTCGTGACAACTTGAGGAGAGCCGGTGCCCAACCGCTGCCCCGCGCGGCATGGTCGTGGCGTCGTTGGGCACTCTCCACTGGCGCTTTCACGTCAGTGGAGACTCGATGGGCGCCGCTCGTTCGCCTGGCCAGGATGCCGGCGGTCGTCCGCGGCAGCTGGTCGGGCCTGATCGCCATCGGTGTCCTCGTGGGCGCCGCCGTGCAGGCCGCGCTCCTCGCGCGCGCGAACATCTCGGTCGGTCTGTCCCTCGTCGTCGACCTGCTCGCGTTAGTGTCCGGGCTGGTGTTGGCCAAGCTGTGGTACCTGGCCCTGCGGCCGCGCCGCTCGTGGCGGCAATCCATCGGTGAGGGCTGGACCGTCGACGGATTGCTCCTCGCCGCTCCCGCTGTGGGTGGCGCCGCCTTGCTCGCATTCGACGTGCCCGTCGGCGTGTTTCTCGATGCCAGCGCGCCGGCCCTCTTCTTCGGCGTCGCGATCGGGCGGCTCGGGTGCTTCCTCACCGGGTGCTGCGCGGGTCGCTGCACCCGTTCCCGCTGGGGCGTATGGTCATCGGACCGCCGTGTCGGAGCCCGCCGCATCCCGACCCAGCTCCTTGAATCAGCTGCCGGCCTGCTCATCGGCGTCGTGGCCACGCTGCTGGTGCTTCGCTCGCCCAGCGCTCCGGGCGCGGTCTTCGTGGCGGCGGTGGCGACCTACGTGCTCGTCCGGCAACTCCTCCTTCGGCTGCGGGCCGAACCGCACAATCCCACGAGGGCGCGGGTGACGGCTGCGGCGGCGGCCGTGGTGCTCGTCGCCGACGTTGTGGTGCTCCTCGTGGGCACGAGCTGACAGGCACGTCGCTCCGGGCGCTCGACCGAGCGCCATCCCTTCACCAGCTCCCCGGCGCGGGATCGAGGTCCCTGCGCTCACTGCGGACCCAGCAGCTCGTCGAGCAGCTGGGTCATCTCGGCGGGCGGCAGCTCGCCGAGGATCTCGCCCACCACGATCCCACGCGCGTCGACGAAGTAGTGGCGCGGCAGGCCGAATTGCGGGCTCCAGCGGTAGAAGTTGTCGAGCGTCGGATCGAGCAGGATCGGGTAGTCGATCGCGTAACGCTCGACGAAGTCTTCTACGGTTGAGCGCTCCTCGGCCCAGTTGACGCCCAGGATCAGGAGCCTGTCGCCGTACTGCTCCGAGAGACGCTGCATCATCGGCATCTCGGTGCGGCAGGGAGGGCACCAGGTCGCCCAGAAGTTGATCCAGGTCAGCTTGCCTCGGCCGTCCTCGATCGACCACGCGCGCTCATCCAGGTCGACGGCGTCGAGCGACAGCGCGGGCTGACCGACGAGCCGACCGTGGGCGGCCGGGTCCGACCGCGCCAGCGGCACAAGCATCAAACCGCCCAGCAGCAGCCCAATGGCGACGATCAGCGCCGCCCACAGCAGCGGCGCGCGACGCCTGAGCACGATTCGGCTGCTCATCGGCGTTCGGCCCGTCGTTGGTCCGTCGGCGCTGCCCCGCCTTCGACAGCGAACATGCGCGCGACGAGGTTGCGGATTCTCTCCAGCTCGGCCGTGGGCTGGTCGATGCGCTCGCCGCGAAACCCGAACCTGAGGCGCTGTCCATCGAGCGTGACGCTCAGCCGACGTCGGGGCAGCCACAGCCCAACCATCAGCGAGGCGGTCAGCAGCCCGGCGCCAGCGAATAGCGTCAGGATGCCCGGATCGCTGCGGCTGACGAAGGTGACGTACGCGGTCAGCCCGGTCAGGCGCACCACGGCCGACCCCAGCCGCACCTCTTCGCCTGGGCGCAGCACCGCGTTGTCGACGACGCCTGAATTGCCAGCAGCGATGATGCGCACCTCGTTGGCCGCGGCATCGACCAATTCGAGGCCGAGGGTCAGGCCGAGGGTTGGCAGCTCGACGAAGGGCGCGCGGCGGCTGTCGGCCGAGCCACCCAGGGCGACCGGCGTATCGGCAAGTGGGCGACCGGCCAGATCGGTCACCCGCACCTGGGCGGCCGGTCCGTAGGTCCAGCCGTGCACCAGGTAGCCGTCGAAGGCGCCGGGCTCGTTGACTCGCAGCACCTGCGCGCGGATGGCACGCCCGTCGCGCACGAACGTCACCGACGTGTCGAGCCTGGTGGGCCGGCCGTCGGCTCCGAACGCGGCGTCGAATGCGTCGAAGCGCACCGATGCGGTCAGCCCCGGCCGCGGTTGGCCCAGCAGCGACTGCTCACCGGGGAAGAGTCCGAACACGGTCTCCTCGGCGAAGGCAGTGCCCAGCGCCGCGCCGACCACCATCACCACCAGCGCCAGGTGGCTGGTGAGGCCCGCGAGGCGCGCCCAGCCACGCTTGACGCCGTGCACCGACCAGCGCCGGCGGGACGTCTCTTCTTGCACCCGGAAGCCGGCCCCACGAAGCTCGGTCATGAGTTTGCGCCGGACGTCCGCGCTCGGTGCGGACGGCAGCTCCGCGGACCAGTCGGAGGGATGCGGGCCAAGCGCTCCGGGCCGACGCCACTCGCGCCAGACAGCCGGCAGGCGCACCGCCACGCCGGCGACCCCGGTGAGCGCGATCGCGCCGACCAGCAGCAGGTAGGGCAGCGAGTCGAGCCACGCGCGGGTCTCAGGGACTGCTGCCGCTATGGCGTTCGCCGCGCCGGCCGCCAGGAGCAACGCCAGGCCGAGTCGCGGGTCGCCGAGCGTCCGCAGCCAGCGCTCGACGCGGGCGTTGACGCCCGCACTTCGGCGCGCCTTGGTTGGTGCCGCTGCCGGTGGCATCACGATCTAACGTCCTCCTACGACAGGATCGTAGTACGCAAGGTTGCGGAGCTCCCGGACACTCACCGTCGCTGGACGCCACGCATGCGCCGCTTGTTGCCGGCTCGCTGGTTCGTCGTCTCCCGTCACTCAGCAGGGCAGCTCGAGGCGGGGCAGGTGAAGAGCACCGCGGCGAACGCGACGCTGCCCGCTTCGTCGCCGACGCGATACCCGATGCGCAGTGAGTCGAGGTTGAAAAGCTCATCGCTCCCGCGCAGGAGCACCGCGAGCTGACGTTGCTCGCCGGGCCGCAGCACCGGCTGCGAGCTGAGGTCCAGGCTGTTGGAGGGCAGCTCGCCGACGCCCTCCTCCGGCAGGCGATCGTCGGCCGCCAGTAGGGCGAACGCCAGCACCTCGGCCTGCCCGCGCGAGTTGAGAACCTGCGCCGACTCGAGGCGCACGGCATCGGTGCCGCAGGCGGACAGGACGAGTGTCGCGAACCAGCGCTCTTCTCCGTCGCCCAGCACCGTCGCCGACGACTCGCCGTGGCTCGCCAGGCTGACCTCGGCGATCGGTGCGTAGGTGCAGGACGTGTTCTGCCCGCCGGCGGTGGGCAGGGTCAGCCCCACCAGCGCGCCACTCGCCACGAACACCGCCGCCAGCAGGCCGCGCATCAGCGGCCGCCACCAGCCCGGCCGCGAAGCGGGGAAGGCCCTCAGCAGGCCGAGCATCACGGCCACTCCAGCCA
>JACCWY010000328.1 GCA_013697395.1 Chloroflexota bacterium
TCTGGCTCGACTTGCGGATCCTCCTTCTGACCATGGACCGCATCTTCCGCATGACCGGCGTGAAACCGGGGCAGGAGGTCGGGGAGGTCGACGACCTCGGTCTGCATCCGGATTCGCGCAGGCGCGGAGGACACGATGCTGATCCTCGATGACGTGGTACTGCGTCGTTTCGAGGCGGCGGATCTCGATCGCCTATACGAGTACCGCAACGACGGCGAAGTGACGGCCCAGCTCGGCGGGTTCTCCGTCGGATATTCGCGCGCCGATCTCGTTGACTGGCTCGAGCGTCACCGTCGCCGCGACGACGAGGTGCTCTGGTGCATCGCCGCGCGGCTGGATGACCGCTGCATCGGACAGGTCGGACTTTACCGGGTCGATCCGAGGGTCCGCAAGGCCGAGTTCGCTATCCTCATCGGCGATCGGAGCCTGCAGGGAAGAGGCATCGGCAAAGCGGTGACGAGGGCCGTCGTCGACTACGGCTTTTGCGAACTCAATCTCCACCGCGTGTCGCTCCAGGTCCTGGTGACCAACGAGCGCGCGATCCGCCTCTACGAAGGCCTCGGATTCTCCCGCGAGGGCGCCCTCCGCCACGAGCAGTTCCGCGGAGGCCGCCACGTAGACGTCCTGCTCATGTCCATCCTCGAGGATGAGTGGCGAGCCAACCGGCATGCGTGAAGGCCGTTTCGAGGTCGGATCGGAATTCGACTGGTCCGACGACTGGCCGACCGAAGGCGATCCGCTCCCCTGGCCCGATGATGCGCCGATCTTCGCCACCGGCCGCGGGATCATCGCCGCGCTGGCTCCGCCAGAGGGCGCGCGGCCGCGTCTCCACCTGCCGTCCTATTTCTGCCACGACGTGGCTGTTGGGGCATCGGCCCAATTCGATCTGGCCCTCTACCGGCACCTCCCCGGGCGGGGCGGACCGGATCTGGATACGCTGACGACGCGCCCTGGCGACTGGGTCCTGGCGGCGAACCTGTTCGGAGCCGAGGACGGCGCCGCCTGGGTGTCCTGGAGGCGAAATCGCGACGTCATCCTGATCGAGGATCATACCCACGATCCCCTTTCCGCTTGGGCGCGCGGGACGGCGGCCGACTACGCATTCGCCTCGCTCCGCAAGACGCTACCGATCCCCGACGGCGCCGTGCTCTGGTCGCCGGCCGGCCTCGGGCTGCCGCCTGCCGGCGACCCCGCCGCGGGTGCCACCGCCAAGCTCGAGGCCATGCTCCTCAAGCGGGCCTACCTCCGCGGCGCGCCGATCCCGCGCGATTCCTACCGCGCGCTCCAGATTGCCGGCGAAAGGCAGTTCGAGACCGACCGCGGCGGGCGCGCCTCCGTCCTCGCGACCGAGCTCCTTCACCGGGTGAGGCCGTGGGCCTGGCGGACGCGCCGCAAGCGAAACGTGCGGCACTTCCTCCGAAGGCTGGAGGCCGACCCACCGGCGGGTATCGCGCCGCTCTTCGCGACCTGGCCGGCTGGTGGCGCGCCGTTCGCGGCAATCCTCGTCTGCGCCGACGGAGCGCTGCGCGAGAGCCTCCGGCGCTTCCTTATCAAGCGCAGCATCTTCGCCGCGGTCCACTGGCCGATTCCGGCCGGATCCGATCCGCTCGACACGGAGGCGGGGGAGCTCTCGAGCCGACTGCTGACGGTGCCGCTCGACCAGCGGTATGGGCCCGAGGACGTCGACCGGATGGTGGAGACGGTCCTCGCGCACGGCGATCGGACGGTGTGAGCAGGGCCGCGACGCTCCTTCGGACGGACTACTACCCGCGGCACTCGCGCTGGGGCGGGCTCCTCGACGCGGCGGAAGCCGGCTACGTCCGCGACCGCACGGCGACAGCCTCCCTGCTAAGCCTCACGATCGAATGGTCCGTTCCGCCTGTAAACCATACCCGCAGGAAGCGCTCAAGCGACAGCATCTGGAAGACTTGGTCGTCGGAGCCGTGGGAGGGGGGACGGCGGCTCCAGTTGTGGAGGAACCGTCGTAGCTCAGCCAGATCCACGAACGACTCCCAGGCCGGATGGGGCGCGAGTAACCACTCCCTCAGTACTGGCGCCAGCGGTCCTCTCAGCCACGCTGCCTGTGGCACGTCGAACCACCGTTTTCCGATGCGCCAGGCTGGCACCTTCCCGCCGAGCTTTGCGAGCGTCCAGCGAAGCGGCCACTTGGCCCATCCGCCGTGCAGCAGGACGTCCGCCGGCATGGCCAAAGCCAACGCCACGAGGTGAGGATCGAGGAAGGGCAGGCGGCACTCAACGGAATGTGCCATGGAGTTTCGGTCGGCATACGACAGCAGGTTGGGCAGGCTCCAGCGCCGGAGATCCGCGATCCGCGCGGTACGTAGGC
>JACCWY010000421.1 GCA_013697395.1 Chloroflexota bacterium
GCCTGGGAGGCGGCGGTCGCCGGCCGCCGCGCGCTCGGGCGTCCCTTCGAGGTCGCGGCCGTGCTGACGGAGCTTGCCGTGGTCCTGGTCGCAGGACGCCGGCGCGAGGACGGCGCGGCTGCGCTGGCGGAGTCCCACGCCATCACGACGGACCTGCGCGCGCGGCCCCTGCGAGCCACCATCGAGTCGCTCGCGCGCCGCGCGCGGATCGGCCTGGAGGGGGTTGATACCGCCGACGATGCGGCGGATCGGATCGGGCTCACCCGGCGCGAGCGCGAGGTGCTCTCGCTGCTTGCGGACGGGCGCAGCAACCGCCAGATCGGCACCGAGCTGTTCATGGCCGAGAGCACGGCCGGGGTCCACGTCAGCCGCATCCTCGCCAAGCTGGGTGTCACGCGGCGGAGCGAGGCGGCGGTCGTGGCGCACCGCCTGGGCCTGTCGCGCATCAGCTGACGCACGGCGGCCGCTATCCTCGACGGAAATGGACTCCGTGGCGCGCCGCATCGGCGCATCGTTGCCGGCCATCGGCATCGGTGCCGCGCTCGTCGTCGGGCTGTGGCTCCTGCCGGATCTCACGCCGTCCGACGCCATCCCGGTCATCGGCCAGCAGACGGACCGTGGACGCATCGTCGAGGATCTCGGTACCGATGCCACCGGGCTTCCCCTCTTCGTCGTCGAGCTTCCCGGCGGGGAGCGCGTCGAGGCCGTCGTCCAGGACGGCTCCGCCGCCATGCCGGGCATCTCGTCGCGTCAGCCCTACGAGGTCGGCGACGACGTCGTGGTGACCCGCTTCGGCGGTCCGGCGGCCGTGCCGTTCGCCGCCATCACGGAGCCGTGGCGGCTGCCGCTGCTGGGCCTCGTGGCCGCGATCTTCGCCGCGGCGGTGCTCGTCGTCGGCGGGCTGCGTGGTGCCCGCTCGCTGGTGGCCCTGGCGCTGACCCTGACCGTCGTCGTGAAGCTCGTGGTTCCGCTGCTGCTGCGCGGTTTCGACCCGATCCTGCTCGCCGTCGGGGTGGCCGCCGCGGTCACGCTGGCGACGCTCCTGCTGACCGAGGGGTTCAGCCGCATCACCCTGGCGGCGACCGTCGGCACCTGCGCCGCGCTCGTGTTGACGGCGCTCCTTGCCGCCGCCTTCACTGCGGCCGCGGGCTTCACGGCGCTCCAGGGAAACGAGTCGATCGCCTTCCTGATCCCGCTGGTGGGCGATCGGATCGACCTGAACGGGATCCTGCTGGCCGCGACCGTCTTCGGCGCCCTCGGCGTGCTCGACGACGTCACGGTGACGCAGGCGGCCACCGTGGAGCAGCTGCACCGCGCGGAGCCGACCGCGCGACGCGGCGGGGTCGTGCGGCGCGCGATGCGGGTGGGGCGCTCGCATATCGCCGCGACGGTCAACACGCTCATGCTGGCCTACCTGGGTGCGGGGCTGCCGCTCCTGCTCCTCTTCGCCCTGGGTGGCCAGTCGCCGCTCGTCGTCCTCAACGGGGAGCTCGTCGCGGTCGAGGTCATCCGCGCGCTCGTCGGCAGCATCGGCATCGTCGCCGCCGTCCCGCTGACCACCCTCATCGCCGCCGCGGTGATGGTGCCGGCCGAGCCCGCGGCCAGCACCGCCGCCTGACCGGCGCTACACTCGCCGCCGATGAATGCCGCCGCGCCCCGCGCGCTCTTCACCTCGGAATCGGTGACCGAGGGCCATCCGGACAAGCTGTGCGACGCGGTGGCCGATGCCATCCTGGACGACGTCCTGTCGCACGACGCGGCGGCCCGTGCCGCGGTCGAGGTGGCGACGACGACCGGCCTGGTGCTCGTGCTCGGCGAGCTCAGCACCACGCACTACGTCGATGTGCAGGAGGTCGTGCGCCGCACGGTCCGCGAGATCGGCTATACCGACAGCCGGCTCGGGTTCGACTGGGAAACGTGCGGCACGCTGACCGCCATCAAGGAGCAGTCTCCCGACATCGCGCGCGGCGTCGACCATGCGCTGGAGGCGCGCGAGGGGGTCGAGGCGGACGAGCTCGGCGCGGGCGACCAGGGCATGATGTTCGGGTACGCGTCGGACGAGTCGGACGAGCTGATGCCGATGCCGATCATGCTCGCCCACCGCGTTGCACGTCGGCTTGCCGAAGTGCGCAAGGACGGCACGCTCCCGTTCCTGCGTCCCGACGGAAAGAGCCAGGTTACCGTCGAGTACGACGCCGACGGCCGGCCGCGACGGGTGCACACCGTGCTGGTCAGCACGCAGCACGACCCCGACGTCGAGCTCACCGACCTTGCCGCCGCGGTGCGCGAGCACGTGGTCGAGGTCGCCATCCCGCCCGAGCTGCTCGACGCCGACACCCGGCACTACGTCAACCCGACCGGCCGCTTCGTCATCGGTGGGCCGATGGGGGACTCGGGCCTGTCGGGCCGCAAGATCATCGTTGACACGTACGGTGGCATGGCCCGCCACGGCGGCGGCAGCTTCTCCGGGAAGGACCCCACCAAGGTCGACCGATCCGGTGCCTACATGGCGCGCTACGTCGCGAAGAACGTCGTGGCCGCCGGCCTGGCACGTCGTTGCGAGATCCAGCTCGCCTACGCCATCGGGGTCGCCCACCCGCTCGCCATCAACGTCGAAACGTTCGGGACCGGCTCGATCGCCGACACGTCGCTCGCGCAGGTCGTCGAGCGCACCTTCGACCTGCGGCCCGGCGCCATCATCCGCGACCTCGACCTGCGGCGACCGATCTATCGTCGCACCGCGGCGTACGGGCACTTCGGGCGCGATGACCTCGACCTTCCGTGGGAGCGGATCGAGCGCGGCGACGAGCTGAGCGCGGCGGTCCGCCGCTAGGCCGCGCGATGGGCAGCGGCCACGCGCACCCACACAACGACCGGTCATGGGGCGAGCCTCGGCCGGGTCTCTTCGGCCGCCTCGTCGGTCGAGCCAGGACGATGCTCGGCCTCCGGATATCGCCGCCGCGGACCGGCCTGCGCGAGCTCCCGCTCGCCCTCCGCCACGGCGACCTCGCCACCCGCTATCTCGACGCGGAGCGCGACGACGATCACCGCCGCGCTGGCACTGCCGCAGTGTCGGCCATGGACCGGGCGATCGAGGACGGCGAGTGGTGGGCCGCAGACATCTGGGCGCACCGCGGGCTGTGGCACTTCGAGAGGGCCGATGTCCCGCTCCAGGCGGCGCGCCAGGCGCGCCGTATCGGCGATCTGCGCTCAGCGGCGGGAGACCCCGACAGCGCGCGCCGCTACTATGCCGAGGCGATCGACGAGTCGCGCGACATCGGTGCCGAGCACGAGCAGGGGCTCGCCGCCCTGGGACTGGGCCGGGCGCTGCTGGAGCTCGGCGAGGTGACGAGCGGCCGGCGCCTGGCCGGGGCGGCGGAGACGTTGCTGGCTCGCGCGGGCGCGCCGCAGGGCGAGGTCGAGTCCGCCCGCCGGCTGCGCGGCGAGGAGCTGGTGCTCGGCGAGCAGACGGAGGAGCGCGAATGACGGCACGACGCCGGATGCGGGTCGGGATCATCGGGGCGGGTGTCATGGCCGAGGCCATGATCGCGGGACTCCTTGCCGACCGCGCCGTGATCCCCGAGCTGCTCGCCGCCTCGCACCCCCGCCGTGAGCGGCGCGACGCGCTGGCCGAGCGGCACGGCATCGCGCCAGTGGCCGCCAACCGTGACGCGCTGCCGGAGGCCGAGATCGTCGTCCTGGCCGTGAAGCCACAGATGCTGACGCGCGTCATGCGCGAGCTTCGCGGCCGGCTCGGCGCGGAGCAGATCGTCCTCTCGATCGTGGCCGGCGCCACCATTCGCACGCTCGTGGAGGGTCTCCAGCATGCGGCGGTGGTGCGCGCCATGCCCAACACGCCGTCACAGATCCGGCGCGGGATCAGCGTGTGGTCGGCGTCCGATGCGTGCACCGCGCGCCAGCGGGATCTCGCCCGGGCCGTTCTGCGAGCCCTCGGCGACGAGCGGCAGGTGGCCGACGAATCGTTCGTGGCCATGGCCACCGCGCTCTCGGGCACGGGCCCGACCTATCTGTTCGCCGTCATGGAGGCGCTCATCGACGCCGGCGTCCACCTCGGCTTCCCGCGCGAGCTGGCGCACGACCTCGTGGTCGCCACGCTCGTGGGCTCGTCCGAGTACGCGCAGCAGTCGGAGCTGCACCCCGCGCAGCTGCGGAACGCGGTGACGTCGCCGGGCGGCACGAGCGCGGCAGCCATCTACGAGCTCGAGAAGGGACGCATCCGCACGGTCTTCAGCGATGCGGTGTGGGCCGCCTACCGTCGCACGCTCGAGCTGGGCGAGCGCCTCGAGGCGGAGGTCGAGCGCGACTAGTGTTCGCCGTCGTTATGGCCGGCGGCGCCGGCACCCGCCTCTGGCCGCTGTCGCGACGTGGCACCCCGAAGCAGCTCCTGGCGCTGACCGGTGACACGAGCCTGCTCCAGCAGACCGTCGCGCGGGTCGGTTCGATCCTCAAGCCACAGGACATCTACGTCATCACCGGCGATGCCCAGGTGCGCGCGACTCGGAGCCAGCTCCCACAGCTCCCGGAGGAGAACGTCCTCGGCGAGCCGCTGTCCCGGTCGACAGCCGTCGCTGCGGCACTCGCCACCGTCCTCGTTCGGCGCGAGAGCGACGAGGTCGCGCTCGCCCTGCCCGCCGACCACTTCGTCGCGGACGAGAAGGCGTTCGCCGACGCGCTGCGCGAAGCCGCCCACGTCGCCGAACGTGGCTATCTCGTGACCCTCGGCGTCGTGCCGACCCACGGCGCCACCGGCTACGGCTACATCAAGGCCGGTGCGCGGCTCCACCCCAGCTCGCCGACCGCGCTCGTCGAGCGTTTCGTCGAGAAGCCCGATGCGACCCGCGCGGCTGAATTTCTCGAGGAGGGTCAGCACTACTGGAACGCCGGCATCTTCGTATGGCGCGTCTACGCCTTCCGACAGGCGATCGAGCGCTTCCAGCCCGAGCTGCACGAAGCCCTCGACCGGATAGCGGCGGTCCATCGAACTCCCGGCTGGATGAGCCAGGTGCGCGACATCCTCGAGCCGATCCCGGCCATCACGATCGACGTCGGAGTCGCGGAGCCGGCCGCTGCTGAGGGTCGGATGGCGGTCGTGCCACTGAAAGCCGGGTGGTCCGACATCGGCTCCTGGTCGGCCCTGCTCGAGGCGCTCTCGACCGCGAACGGCGCCGACCTCGTTGCCAGCGGTCACCACATCGACCGCGATTCCCACCGCGTGCTCGTGCACGCCGGGGAACGGCTGGTCGTCACCGTCGGTCTCGAGGATCTCATCATCGTCGACACGCCCGACGCCCTCCTCGTCTGTCACAAGGACCGCGCCGAGGAGATCAAGCCCGTGCTCGACGAGATCGCCCGAACGGCGGGGGAGCGCTACCTCTGACCTCCGGAGCGCGTCACGCGTGGCTTGCGCGCTTCGTCGGTCGCGCGATGGCGTGGTACGTCAGGCTCGTGGCCGCCACGTGCCAGGTTCGGGGCGCGACCGTCACCCAGGAGCAGGTCGTGCTCGCCTTCTGGCACGAGTACAACCTCGCCGCCGCGATCGCGGCCTGGCGCATGCGGCGGAGGCCGTACCACGTGAGCTTCAGCACGCAGACGTTCCGCGGCGAGGTGATGAACGCCATGCTCGCCCGCCTCGGGACCGGCTTCGTGGCGCTGCCCGGCGAGGGTGAGCGATCGGAAGCGGCGCGCCTGTCGCTCGAGCTGGCGCGCATCGGTCGAGGGGGCGCATCGCCGGTCGTCAGCCCGGACGGTCCGTTCGGTCCGTACCGGCGCGCCAAGCCCGGGGCGCTGATCGTCGCGCGCGAGGCCGGCATCCCGATCCAGCCGTGGGCCGTCGCGGCGCGCCCGGCGATCCGGCTCAACCGCCGATGGGACCGCCACGTCTTGCCGCTGCCGTTCTGCCGCCTGCGCGTCTTCGAGGGTGAGCCGATCCGCGTGGTGCCGCGCGAGCCGCTTCGCCCTCTCCTGGCGCGCCTCCAGGCCGAGCTCGACGCGGTCGCCGCCCGAGCCGATCGGGCGAGCGAATCACGGTAGTCCTCGGTGGTCGGGCCCGGCACTCGGAACTGTCGTCCGTCAGTCGCCGAACCGCGCCTCCCACCCGTCGCGGATCTCGGCCGCCGCGCTGGACGTGGTGATCTGCGCTTCCCAGCCATCACGCAGGGAGTGGTCCTGGGCCGAGCCCACGACACCGGCCGCCCAGCCATCGGTGACAAGCTGGCTG
>JACCWY010000430.1 GCA_013697395.1 Chloroflexota bacterium
CCTCCAGGCCGACTATGCCCTGGCTCGCTACGGCGGCAGGCGCCTGACCGATGCGGAGCATCGCCGTGCCGTGGGCCGCTGGCGGCGCCTGCGTGACCGGCTGCGCCGGCGGTAGCTCAGGAGCCTCGACCATCCAGCTTCCCCGCCTACACTGCGCCGATGAAGCTCGCCCACGTCCGGGAACGGCACGCTCCCGCGGGAACCGGATGGCGTCTGGCCGCGGCGCTCGGGCCCGACGGCTCGCGCTGGCTCGACCTCGAGGACGCCCGCCGGTCGCTCATCGCCGGTGATCCGGGCCGCGCCCACAACAGCAGCCTCTTCCGACAGCCGATCACGACGCTCGACGCACACCTTGCGAGCGGACTGCGAATCGACGCGCTGGCGGACCTGCTGGGTGCGGACGCCGACGAGCCGATGGACGCATCCGACCTCGAGTTCGGCCCACCCATCCTCCAGCCGCCGACCTTCCGCGACTTCTACGCGTTCGAGCAGCACGTCGGCACCATGTGGAAACGGCGCGAGATGGAGATCCCCGAGGCCTGGTACCGGCTGCCCATCTTCTACTTCAGCAATGTGTCGGAGATCCGCGGGCCCGGCGACCCCGTCTGGGCGCCGCGAGGCTCGACGGAGCTCGACTACGAGCTCGAGGTCGCCGCGCTCGTGGACACGCCAGTCCGTGACGTGGATGCGGCACGCGGAGAGGAGGCGATCGGCGGGTACATGATCCTCAACGACTGGAGCGCACGTGACCTCCAGCGGGAGGAGACGACGGTCCGGCTGGGGCCGGCCAAGGGCAAGGACTTCGCCTCGTCCATCGGCCCGTGGCTCGTCACGCCGGACGAATTGGCGGACGTGCGCCGCGACAAGGGCTACGATCTTGCGATGACGGCCGCCGTGAACGGCACCGAGCTCTCGCGAGGAACCTGGTCCTCCGCCCACTTCAGCTTCGGTGAGATGGTGGAGCGGGCCTCCGCCGACGTGCGGCTGCGCCCCGGGGATCTCCTCGGGTCCGGTACGGTCGGCACCGGCTGCCTCCTCGAGGTGCGCGACGAGATCTTGAAGCGCTACCTCGAACCCGGCGACACGGTATCGCTGACGATCGAACGTCTCGGCGAGCTGACGGCGCCCGTCGTGGAGCGCCCAGGCCGATGAGCCCGGACGTCGACGCCCTCATCGCGCGCCTGGCCGATGCCGAGCGACGGCTTGCCGAGCACGCCGCCAAGCCACCTCCGCCCGGCCTGACCGCGCCCGACCCCGGTGGCGGAGAGCAGTGGGAGGCCGGCCAGGTCTGGGCGCACCTGGCCGAGTTCCCTGCGTACTGGCTGGGGCAGGCTCAGCGGGTCATCGCGCTGCCGACGTACGAGCCGGTGCCGTTCGGCCGCGTCAAGACCGATGCCGGCCGCATCGAGGCCATTGAGCGCGACCGGCACACCGACCCGGCCGCGCTGCTAGAGCGCGTGCGGAGCTCGCTGGCCGAGGTGACCGATGCGGTGCGGTCCCTCCCGCCAGAGGCATGGACGCGACGAGGCGCCCACCCCACTCGGGGTGACATGACCGTCCAGCGCATCATCGAGAAATTCATCGTGGAGCATCTCGAGGAGCATGCCGACCAGCTGGACTCGATCCGAACAGACGATGGCCGCCCTTCCGGTTGACACGTTTGAACTCGAGACGGCCGCGGGATTCCGCCGTCTCGAGTTCGATCCCGACATCCTCCAATTCCGCGATGTCCGAGTTCTGGTCGACGGACAGGAAGCCGCACGGATGCCGTTTCCCGTGGCCGAGTCGCCACGTCAAGAGGTCGCCCTGAGCGTTGAGGGTCATGAACTCCTGGCTGTTGCCGAGTCCCGAAACCACGGGACGTTGGTCGTATATGACCTCTTCCATGAGCAGCGATCACTGAAGACCGGCGCGAGCCTCGAGCAGTCGCGAGCTGCGGCGCCGGTCACCGGACCGGGCAGGCCCGCGGGCCATCGGATCGTTGAGGGCATCATCCAGATCGCGCCCGCGGCGGGGGGATCGGGAATGGGTGTCGGTGTCGTAGCCGGTGTCGACCGACTCGGCTGGCCGATCACCTTGGTGCTCCTCCTGACCGGCATTGGATCGCTATGGCTCGGAGCGACGCTCGCTCGACTGACATGGAGAAAGGTCCTGCGACAGCGGGATTGGGGCGAACGATGGCAATTGGTCATCGGCCTCGTCGGCGTCATCGCTGCCTTCGGCGTGGCATTCGGCGCGTGGATCGCGGTTGTGGCGATGCTTGGGCCGTCGACGGACCGGTTCTGACGCTGGTGGGCGCCCCGCGTCCGTTTTATGAGACGGCCACTCCTCCGCCCCACCGCTTGACCTCGGCCTCGAGGTCGAGCGGCATGACGGTCGCCTCCTGCTCGAAGCGGCCCCATGCCTCACGCGGGACGCTCCACATGACCTCGAACTCGTTGCCGTCGGGGTCGCGGCCGTAGAGCGACTTGGAGACCCCGTGATCGGACGCGCCGGTCAGGGCGCCCAGCTCCGTGAGCGACTTCGACATCTCGGCAAGTGCCTCGATCGTGTCGATCTCCCAGGCCAGGTGGTAGAGCCCGACCGATCCGCGTGGCGGGCGAGCCGCGTGCGCGCCGACCTCGAACAGCCCGAGGTCGTGATGGTTGCCGCCCGACGGGGAGCGCATGAAGGCGGCGCGCATCCCCGCGGGACGGCTCAGCTCCTCGAAGCCGAAGGCGGTCCGATAGAACTCGGCCGCTTCATCGGCGTCGCGGACGAAGAGGACCGCGTGGTTGAGTCGCGTGATCGGCATCGTCTAGCGCTCCAGGTGCCAGGCGGAGGTCCAGCTCCAGCCGTTGGCAGCGTTGAGCCCGATGTTCATGAACGCCATCCCCTCGAGGAACCTCGCCGACCTCAGCGGACCGACGTCGAGCGCGGTGAAGCCCATCGATTCGACAAGCGAGATCGCCGTCTGCTTGGCCTTCTCGTCGTCCGCCGCGACGTACCCGTCGATGTCCCGGCTGGGGCTCGCCTGGTTCGAGGCGAAGATGGTGTTGAACGCCTTGACGACCTTCGCGTCGGGAAGCAGCTTCGGGAACTCCTCGGCCGCCGAGCTGCCGGCGGTGGCGAGCCCCGAGTAGTCCGGCGCCACCGGGTTGGTTGCGTCGATGACGGTCTTGCCGGCCACCGCGTCCGCGAGATCGGCGGCGACCTGCCGGCCTGCGCCGACGAAGGGGACCGCGATGATGACGACGTCGGAGCCGCTGACGGCGGCCGCGTTCGACGCTGCTGACGATGCGCCGATCTCCAGAGCCGCGGCCCGCGCATTCTCGGGGTTGCTGGCGGCGAGGGTCACGTCGTGGCCCGCGCGGGTGATGGATGTTCCGAGTGCCTTGCCGACGTTGCCGGCCCCGATGATGGCGACCTTCATGGTCGAATTCGTTCCTTCCGAGTGGTGCTTGGCCGATACCAAGCGGGATTTGGTGATGGCCAAATCATGCCACGCGACTTGGCCCTTGTCAATACGTGTTGCCTCAGGTCATAATGACGCCGATGCCTGCGCCGCTTTCCACCCGCCAACGTCCCCTCGTCGGAAGCCGGATCCGGCGCCGGCGCACCGAGCGCGGCCTGACGCTCGCGGCAGTCGCCGAGCTCACCGGCCTGAACATCGGGTACCTGAGCCAGGTGGAGAACGACAAGGCGTCGCCATCGCTCGAGACCCTCGCGGCGCTCGCTGCTGCGCTGGACGTGCCGATCGCGTGGTTCCTGCTCGACACAAGCGCCGCGCCGCGCCTGATTCGGGCAGCGGAGCGGCCTCGCCGGAGGGGCCGCGAGGGCGGTGGACTGACGCAGGTCGACGGCGGGATTGCGCGCGACCTCGCGATCTTCGAGGGCACCATGCCGCCCGGCCATCGCACCGGCTTCCACGCGCATCCCGGAGACGAGCATCACGTCGTGCTGTCGGGGCGGATCCGCATCACCCAGGGCGAGACCGTGGTCGAGGCGGGACCCGGCGACTACGTCCTGCTCGACGGGACACTGCCGCATGATGCGGAGAGTATTGGCGACGAGCCGGCGCGGCTGCTGATCGTGTACCCGCGCGGCGGTCACTCGGAGCTCACGCGCCGCGAGGGCTGAGGTTCCCCCAGCCTCACTCGGCTCGGACTCGGGTGGACGTGATGCGAATCGGCACCGAATAGGCGGCCGCGAACGCGGACGGATCCGATCCGAGGCGCGTGATCTCCGATCGATACTTCGCGATGTAGTCGCGATGCGCGTCGGCCGGCGGCGCCGACCGGTCGATGACCGCGTCGCCGGTGATGACGGCCAGATCGCTGCCGACCCGATCGGTGCGAAGCGCGACTGCCACGTGTGGATTCGCCTCGATGTTCCGGAGCTTCGGCTTGCCCTCCTCGGAATAGACGAGCATCGTCTCGCCATCCCACCAGAACCAGACCGGCGTCGGCATCGGCGTGCCGTCGGGCCTGACCGTCACCAGCCATGCCACGAGGTCGTCGCGGAGCCGGCTCATCACGCGCTCGCCTGATTCCGTGGTCGGATCGATCACCGTGGGTGCTCCCGAACGAACCTGTCGAGGTGATAATGCACCCGATGTTCTACGTCCGCCGCGGCGAGGTTCCACACAAGCGCCACACCCAGTTCCGCAAGCCCGATGGAGGCCTGTACGCCGAGGAGCTCTTCGGCGTCGAGGGCTTCAGCGGGCGGGCCAGCCTCCTCTACCACCACACGCCACCGACGCAGACCCACGCGGTCGAGAAGGTGCGCGACGTCCGAATCGAGCAGAGCGCCGACGAGGCGTCAGGCCCGCATCGACATCGGCTCGTCAACACGAAGGACCTCGAGCCCAGGGGCGACGGCGTGACCGGGCGCATTCCGCTCTTCTACAACTCCGACGTCACCTTCGGCGTCGTGCTCCCGGCGGAGCCGATGGAGCGGTACTACCGCAACGGCGAGGCCGACGAGATGTATTTCGTCCATGAGGGCTCCGGCGTCCTCGAGACGAACTTCGGACCGATCCCGTACGGCCCGGGCGATTACCTGGTGCTGCCGATCGGCACGACCTTCCGGCTGCGGCCGGCCGAGGGCTTGGGCCAGCGGATGCTGTGGGTCGAGTCGCCGTCGAGCATCGTGCCGCCCAAGCGCTATCGCAACGACTTCGGCCAGCTGCTGGAGCACTCGCCGTATTGCGAGCGAGACATTCGCCCACCTGACGAGATGGCGCCAACCCTCGAAGAAGGCGACTTCGTGATCGAGGTCAAGACCCGCGGCCGGGTGACGGCCTACCACTACAAGCACCATCCTTTCGACCTCGTCGGCTGGGACGGGCACCTGTGGCCGTTCGCCTTCAACATCGGCGACTTCGAGCCGATCACCGGGCGCGTCCACCAGCCGCCGCCGGTGCACCTGACCTTCCAGCCGCGCAACTACGTGATCTGCAGCTTCGTGCCGCGCAAGTTCGACTACCACCCGCTCGCCATTCCGGCGCCGTACAACCACTCGAACATCAACAGCGACGAGGTCATCTACTACGTCGCCGGCAACTTCATGAGCCGCCGCGGCGTGGACATCAGCTCGTTCACCATCCACCCGGCCGGCATCCCGCACGGGCCGCATCCGGGATCCGTGGAGGCCAGCATCGGCAAGGAGGCGACGGAGGAGCTGGCCGTCATGATCGACACGTTCCATGCGCTCCACCTGACGCGCCAGGCCTCGGAGCTGGAGGACGACCGGTACCCGTACTCCTGGATCCCGCCCGAGGACGGCGCCGAGCACGCGCGCGAGCTGTCGGAGCGCGGGCCGGAGGCCTTCCCGGACTAGGATCCACGGGTCGAGGCGCGGGCTCTCGCGATAATTCGAGCGATCTTCACGCGAGGCGGTTTCGCTGCTGCGTTCGCTCGGAATATCGAGCGCCCCGACGCTCACAGGTGTCCCGAGCGAGCCGCTCATGTTCACGACTGCTCGATCTATCGAGCAGACGCACGCCCCCGCGCTTGCCGTGGAGTTCGCCCGATTCATCGAGCGATCCAACGAATCAGCCCTCGCCCGGATCAGTTCAGTCGCATGGATGGGCTGCCGTGAGCCCCGCCGGCAACTCCGTCCCGACATTGTTGGCCGAGAAGCAGACATCGCTGCCAGAACCGTCGTAGAGCAGATCGGCGCCGGGGAATGGTGAACGGAGGTTATCCGGGTCCAGCCCATTTCGGCGGACCACGTTGCTGCGAACGGTGACGTCGTCGGGGAACGGATCCACCCGTGGATCGCCGGCCACTGCGGGATTGGCCACGATGGCAATCCCGGCGCTGTCGTTTCCGATGACCTGGTTGTCGGCGATTGCCAGCCGGTCGACCCCGAGCGCAAGAATTCCGCTTCCGGTCGGAATAGCGCCGACGACGTCATCGGACGGAAGGAACGGATTCGGCAGGTTGTTCCGAGTCACGACGTTCTTCGCGACCACGATGTCCTCGACGACCGGAATGTCCAGGAGCGGCAGCGCGAAGATCGCGATACCGGCCGTGTTCCCCGAGGCGCGGTTGCCGCGAATGACGATGTCGGTCGAGTTCTCGATCTCGATCCCCACCGTCGACGCGGTGGCATGGTTATCCTCCACCGTGATGTCACGAGAGTCACCGACGTAGATCGCTCCATCAGCGGTTCCTTCCACCCGATTCTTGCTGACCACGCCATCCGACGAGCAGACTGGAAAGAAACGGATCCAAGGCGTTTCCCACAGCGTCCCGGTTGCCCGTCGGCGGCTGCGTTCTGCCAGATTTCACGTGAGGTGCGCACTACTATCCGATTCACACGCTCACGCGCACATCCCTCCGTAACGCGCACGCATCCTGCCTGAATCTGGCCGAATCCGCGTGAGTGTGTCAGCGATCCGCCGTGACCTCGGCGGCCGCCTCGTCCTCGAGGCCCCCGAAGTCGAGCAGCGGTCGCACTTCGACACCGCCGATGCGTGCCTCCGGGATGCGGGCAGCCCACTCGAGCGCCTCGTCGATCGACGCGCACTCTACGAGGTAGAAGCCGCCGAGCGCCTCCTTGGCCTCGACGAACGGCCCATCTGTGACGAGCGGCTTGCCATCTCGCAGCCGGAGCGTCCTCGCGGTGTTCGTCAGTGAGAGCGCCTCGCCGCCGACGTACGCGCCGGCTGCCTGCATCGCCTCGGTCGCCGCCTCGTGCTCGGCCATGACCGCACCCTGTGCCTCGGGATCCAGATCATCCCACGCGGCTTCATCGGCGTAGAGGAGGAGTGCATACTTCACTTGGAACTGACCTCCATTGGTGCGTGGCTTGCTGATTATCCAGGCGACGATTGGCGACCCTGCCGTTCGACACTCGATGCTAGGACCTCCCAGGAGAGCTCGACCGATGACCGACGCAATCGCGGTCCCCATCAACCTGTTCGAGAACGATCGCGAGCTGATGGTGGTGGCACCGATGCCCGGGGTGGCGCCCGAGGACATCAGCATCGACGTGACCGATGACGGCACGCTGACCGTCCGGGCCGCCCGGCACGGCGAGGGCCAGGAGCGCATCGCCTACATCCAGCGCGAGTGGTCCTACGGTCCGTACGAGCGGACGATCGACCTCCCCTGCGCGGTCGACGCGCGACGCGCCAACGTGACCTACGGCAACGGCGTGCTGTCGATCACCTTCCCGAAGGCGGACGCCACCAGCGCCGGCCGGGTCCTGGTCCGCCGCACGGGCCACACGCGCGGCATGATCGCCGGCCACAGCGGCTCGCGTGGCGGCGCGGATGACGATCCGGTCCACGGTGACGGCAGCAACGCCACCACCGTGGCGTGATCCTCTACTTCCTGCGCCACGGCAAGGCCGGCTCGCCGCACCCCACCGACGACGACGCTCGCCGGCTCACCGATCGAGGGCGGGCGGCCCTGCGCGCGGCGGCACCGCTCTGGCGCCGGCTGAACCTGCGACCGGACGTCGTGATCAGCTCTCCGCTGCCCAGGGCGCTCGAGACCGCGGAGCTCTTCTGCGAGGCGGTGGGCGGGGATCCGATCACCGACGACGGCCTGCGCCCGGGCGCCTCGTGGGGCCAGCTGGCCCGGGCCATGGCCGCGCACCCCGACGCGCGCCGCGTCATGTTCGTCGGGCATGAGCCGGACCTGTCGGCCGCGATCGTCGAGCTCACCGGGGCCGCATCGGTCCGGATGCGCAAGGGAGGGCTCGCCTGCCTCGAGTTCTACGGGATTCCCGAGCCCGGTGGCGGTGAGATCGCCTGGCTGCTCGACCCCGACCTCTACACCGATGACGACGAAGGAGCCTGAAGGTTCGATGCCGGAGTCCGCAGCGATCATCCGACGCTTCGACGAGCCCGACGAACGACGCGACTTCCCGCTCGGCCGCTTCGAGCTCGTCCAGATCGGCGGCATGACCGTCGGCCGCGCCGAGTACGAGCCAGGCTGGCGCTGGTCGGAGCACGTCGGCGCCGCCCAGGGCGTCGCCAGCTGCGAGGTCGCGCATCTCTAGCTGGTCGTGTCCGGCCACAACCGGATCGAGATGGACGACGGCCGAATCATCGACCTCGGTCCGGGCGACCTGTTCGAGATCGGTCCCGGGCATGACTCCTGGGTCGTCGGCGACGAGAAATACATCAGCATCCACTTCCTCGGCGCGGACACCCACGCCACGAAATGACCGAGGGCGACGCCGCGCGGCGGGTCACGCGGATCAGCGCCTACGCCGTCAGCCTGGACGGGGCCGATCGGCTCCTCCTGTGTCGGGTCGCGCCCGGCAGCAGCGTCGGCTTCGACGGCTGGTGGACGCTGCCGGGTGGAGGGCTCGACCATGGGGAGGACCCGCGAGACGCCGCCCTGCGCGAGCTCACGGAGGAGACGGGATTGATCGGCGAGCTGGACGGGCTTCTCGAGGTGGATAGCTGGCGCACGCTTTTCACGAACCTCGCCGGTGAGCGGGAGGACTTCCACGGGATCCGCTTCCTGTATCGGTGCCGGATCGTCGGCGGTGAGCTGCGCGACGAGGCCGAAGGCTCGACCGACACCTGCCGCTGGTTCGCGCGTTCGGAGCTGCCGGCCGAGCGGTTGGTGGACATCGGAGAGCTGGCCGTCCGGCTCGTCCTGTAGGCTTCGACCTGCATGGCCGATGTCGAGCTTCACACCCTGCTCCTGTGCGACTACGCCCTCACGGCGCAGGACGGCAAGATCAGCGCGGTCGGCGTCTTCAGCCAGATCAACGTCGGCCGCCTGCCCGCGACGCATGGCCGCTGTTTCATCGTCGCGATCCTCGAGGCGTCGCCCGGCTCGCACGAGCTGACGTTCCAGGTCATCAGTCCGACCGGCAAGGCCACCCTCCAGCAGGCGCCGCGGCTCCGGATCGAGGTGCCCCCGAACGCGACCTCCGCGAACATCGTGGCCGATCTCAAGGGGATGCGGATCGAGGAGATCGGGCGCTATCGCATCGAGGTCCGCTCCGGCGACCAGATCCTCGGCAGCAGCCCGTTCACGGTCAACCTGATCCTGCGCCAGACGCCGGGCAACGCCTGATCACGGTCCGGCTCATGGGCCGACGACCGGCCGATTCCCGATCACGCATGCGCCCAGGGACTGCTCGCGTCGCAACTCTCCTGGGTGTGATCCGATCCACGCTCGGCCAAGGCCGGCTCGGCCGCCGAGGGCCCAATTCGCGCGTTATCAGTCCGCCCATGCATCCATGATCAGGAACGCGATGGATATGGCGTCCGAATGCGCTCGACCTCACAGGATGCCCGGATGCGCCGTTTCACCAGCATGAGCACACCGATGGAAGGCGCCTTCTACGCTGCAGACCCGTCGTGGGACGGCCGGTTCGTGGCCGGGGTCCGGACGACCGGCATCTTCTGCCGCCCGTCGTGCAGGTCCCGAAAGCCGCTGCCGAAGAACGTCGAATACCTCGCCGATGCCGCTGCCGCGCGCGCCGCCGGCTACCGCGCCTGCCTCCGCTGCCAGCCGGAGCATGGGACCACCATCACGACCCGGACCATCCAGACGCCGATCGGACCGATGCTCGCCGGCGCCACCGCCGCCGCGATCGTGCTGTGCGACTTCGCCGAGCGGCCGATGATCGGCGCGCAGGTCGCCGCGGTCCGACGCCGCATCGGTCCAACGGTGGTGGGCAACACGCCGCTCCTCGATCGGCTGGCCGACCAGCTGGCCGAATACTTCGCCGGCGAGCGCCATGACTTCGACGTTCCCCTCGATCTGCCCGGCAGCAGCTTCCACGATCGAGTGTGGAGCGAGCTGCGCCGTATTCCGTATGGTGGAACCATCAGCTACCGCGAGCTCGCCACGCGCGTGGGCGCCGGCGCCGCCTACCGGGCGGTTGGCCGCGCGAACGGCTCGAACCGGGTCGCCATCGTCGTGCCGTGCCACCGCGTCATCGCTGCGAACGGCGGGCTCGGTGGCTACGGCGGCGGGCTGGCGGCGAAGCGCCTGCTGCTCGAGCTCGAGGCGGCTGGCTCGGCTACGGGCTAGCGGCGATCACCTCCGCCCCGAAGCGCTCGATCGAGTCGCTGTCGGCGATCCTCGGCAGGGCCACGAAGAGTCCCTGCGACCCGGCCGCGCGCAGCGCATCGGCCCGCTCGAGCAGGGTCGATGCGTCGGCGATCGGCCCGGCCTGACCCGATGCCGGCCTGAGGCGCAGGCCGCAGTAGCGCTCGATCTCGTCAAAGTCGCGACGTTCGTTCTCGCAATGGCGACGCAGGACGTCCAGCTTGTGGCGCATGACGTCCGGGTCCGACGTGGTCTGGTGGGTGGCGTCGCCGTACCGCGCCACGAGCCGCAGCGTCTTCCGCTCTCCGCCACCGCCGATCAGGATCGGCGGGTGCGGCTTCTGCACCGGTGGCGGGCTGTCCATCTGCTCGGCCAGCGTGGTGTGCCTGCCCTCGAACGGACCGGTCTCCCCGGTCCACGCGCGATGGGCGATCTGCAGCAGGTCCTCGAGCATCTCGAATCGCTCGGCGATCGGCGGGAATCGAACGCCGAACGCCGCGTGCTCGCGCTCGTTCCAGGCCGCGCCGACGCCGAAGTAGGAACGGCCACCGGACAGGACGTCCAGCGTCGACGCCTGCTTGACGAGCACGGCGGGATGCCGGTACGTCACGCCAGTGACCAGCGTCCCAAGCCTGATCCGCTCCGTCGCGGCGGCGAGGAAGGCGAGCATGAGCCAGCCCTCGAGCAACGGGTCCTCCCACCGGCGCAGCTGGATGAAGTGGTCCCAGACCCAGATCGAATGGAAGCCGGCGCGCTCCGCCCGGCGGCCGATCTCCGCGAGGTGCGATCCCATGGCGTCCGCCCCACCGGACCAGTCGAACTCGTTGATCTCCAACCCGTACTTCACGCGTGGCTCCCACACTCAGCCATGGATGCCGACCGATGCGATTCCGCCCATCAGCTTGTTCTGGCTGAACGCGTAGATGATCAGCGGCGGAAGCATGGCGACGAGCGTGGCGGCCATGACGATGTTCCACTCGGTCCCGACGGTCGTCACCTCGCGTGCCAGCGCGAGGGGCACGGTGAACCACTGGGGGTCGTCGAGGTAGAGCAGCGGCCCGAAGAAGTCGTTCCAGACGCCCAGGAACGTGAAGACGGCAACCACCACAAGCGCCGGCATGGAGAGGGGCAGGATGATCCGCGCGTAGATCGTCCAGTGACCGGCACCGTCGATGCGCGCGGCCGGGTCGATGAACCAACCACGGTGCCCCGAGCACATGGCGCTGACCGGGACGTGGTCGCGCACCGCCTCCTCGGCCGCCTCGATCATCGGAGCGTGCGAGAGCTCAATCCCGTCGAAGCCGTACTGCAGAGCCTTCTCTCGCTTCTCGCGCAACGAATCGCCCGGCACGAGGCGAGACTGGATGGCGAGCTTCACCGCCATCCTATGCCCACCACATCGCGCCGGCCGGCTCCGCCAGGAGCGCCTGCCTGAGGGTACCGATGGCGCGGGTGAGCCCCTCCTGCGTCGACGCCAGGCTGTCCTCGTGCTCGATCGACAGGACATGGTCGTAGCCGACCACGCGGAGCGCGCTCACGAAGCGCTTCCAGAACAGCACGTCGTGCCCGTCACCCACGCTCCGGAAGACCCATGAGCGGTTGGCCACGTCGTCGTACCGCTCGAGGTCCAGGACGCCGTTGCGGGCCACGTTGTAGGCATCGAGCGCCGTGTCCTTCGCATGCACGTGATAGATGGCCTCATTCAGATCGCGAATGGCAGCGACCGGATCGATCCCCTGCCAGAACAGATGCGACGGGTCGAGGTTGGCGCCGATCACCTCGCCAATCTCTGCGCGCAGGCGCAGCAGGGTCTTCGGGTTGTAGACCACGAAGCCGGGGTGCATCTCGAACCCGAGCCGGACGCCGTGCTCCGCCGCGAAGGCGCCGGCGCTGCGCCAGTACGGGAGCACGACCTCGTCCCATTGCCAGGCAACGACCTCGCCGAACTCCGGCGGCCACGCACATGTCACCCAGTTTGGCTGCGAGGCGTTCGGGCCATCGCCCGGGCAGCCGGAGAAGAGGTTGACGACGCCGACACCGAGCTCGCCGGCGAGCCGCACGGTGTCCATGAAGACGGCGTCGTCGTGCGCGGCTCGATCCGCGTTCGGATGGATCGGGTTGCCGTGACAGGAGAGTGCGCTGATCAGGAGGTTGCGCGTTGCGAACGCCTCGGCGAACCGTCGGCGTTCGTCGGCATCCTTCAGCAGCTCCGACGGCCTGCAGTGCCTGTCACCCGGATAGTTGCCCGTGCCGATCTCCACCGCCTGCAGGCCAAGCCGGCCGATGCGGTCGAGCATCGGCTCGAGCGCCTCGCCCCCGAATACGGGGTCGAAAACTCCCAGCTTCACGCCGTCCCGCCGACCGGCTGCGCAACGTTGTTCTCCCGCTCAGGCGACCCGACCCGGACCGTATTCTCGCGGCCGCCGCGATCGGTCATTCCACTCCGAGACATCGTTGTGTCGAGGTGCATGGGAGAGAACAGCTCGTCGGCGACCATGGCGGCGGCGCCGATGACTCCCGTCCGGCCCCCGAGCGCCGATGGCAGGATCAGCAGGTCCCGCGTCGCCAGTGGCAGGGAGCGGCGATAGACGGCCTCGCGCACGGCGGCCAGCAGCTGGTCGCCGGCACTGGCGACCCCGCCGCCGATCACGATGAGCGACGGATTGAAGAAGTTGACGACGCCGGCGAGCATGGCGCCGACGAGGTGCCCGGAACGCTGGAGGAGCTCCTGGCAGACCGGGTCGCCGCGGGTCGCCCCGGCGGCCAGGTCCCGCGCGGTGAGCCGCGAGCCGGCGGCGAGGAGCTGGGCCAGGTATGCGCTGCGCCCGTCGGCGGCGGCGGCCTGTGCCTCGCGAGCCAGGGCATGGCCGCCCGCCAGCGCTTCGAGACAGCCGATGTTCCCGCAGCGGCACACCACCGACCGGTCATCCGTCACCTGGATGTGGCCGACGTCCCCCGCCGATCCGCGAGCGCCTCGATGGAGGTAGCCGTCGGAGATGACCCCGGCGCCGATCCCGGTGCCGATCTTGATGAACACCACGTTGTCATGGAACCGGGCGACGCCGGCGCGCCACTCGCCGAGGGCCATGATGTTGACGTCGTTGTCGACCCAGACGGGCGCGCCATAGCGCTCGACGAACTTGTCGCGAACCGGATGCCCGTTCCAGCCCGGCATGATCGGCGGAGAGACCGGCCGGCCTGTGGCGAACTCGACAGGTCCCGGGACGCCGATCCCGATGCCCCACGGGGGAGCGCCGTCGGCCCCGGACGCACCGGCGAGGACCTCGTCGAACAGGTCCTGCACGCGCTCGAGCACCGCTTCCGGACCCTCGGCAACGTCGGCGTCCTCGGCACGCGAGGCGAGGATCGTTCCGGCGAGATCGGTGATGGCGACGTCGATGCTCGTGGCACCGACATCCGCCACGAGGAGCGTTCCGGCCTCGGCGTTGAAGTGAATGCGCCGCGCCGGCCGGCCGCCGGTGCTCTTGGCGAACTCGGTGTCGAGGATGAGGCCGGCGCCGGCGAGGTCGGACAGTCGCTGAGCGACCACTCCCCTGCTGAGGCCGGTGTGACGAACGATCTCGGCCCGGGATCCGCCGTCGCCCAGGCGCACCTCGTCCAGCACGGCACCCAGCGGCTCGGTCCCTCCGGCGGCTGCGGAACGAGAAGGGAGAACACCCGTTCCTCGCGACCCGACCGGCTCGGGGCCATCGCTCGCCATCGTGCGATCGTACTTCTGCCGTCAATGGGCAGAAGCGCATCGTAGATCAGGGGAAGTCATCGCCGTCTTCTTCCTGACCGAGCAGCTGCTGGTGGAGGGCCTCACCGCCGGCGCCGAAAAGGGCTGACTAGCTCTCCATCCTTGCGCCGCGGATGTCGGTGCCCATCGCGTGGTACCCGCCGTCGACGTGGATCATCTCGCCCGAGGTCATGCGCGCCCAGTCACTCAACAGGAAGCACACCATCTGCCCGACCGGCGTGGCGTCGGTGAGCGACCAGTCCAGGGGCGATCGATCGAGCCAGTGGCCGGCGATCTGGTCGAATCCCGGAATGCTCTTGCCCGCCATCGTCCGGATCGGCCCGGCCGAGACGGTGTTCACCCGGATGCCGTCCGGCCCGAGATCCCTGGCCAGGTATCGCGTGATCGCCTCGAGCCCGGCCTTGGCGACGCCCATCCAGTCGTAGATCGGCCATGCAAAGCGCCCATCGAAGGTCAGGGACACCAGCGACGCCCCGCCGCGGTCTCTGGCCGCGGCCATCGGCTCGCGGAGGCCCACCCCCAGCGCCTTGAGCGAGTAGGCCGAGGTCTGGAACGCTGTCGCAACGCTCTCCCACGGCGTATTCACGAAGTTGCCGCCCAGGGCGTCTGCTGGTGCGAAGCCGATCGCATGGACGACGCCGTCGACGAATCCCCATCGATCCATCAGGTCCCTCGAGACTCCCTCGATGTGGGACGGGTCGTTGACGTCGAGCTCCAGCACATCGGGAGCGCCGCCGGGGAGCTTCTTCGCCACGCGCTCGGTCAGGCTGCGGGCACGACCGAAGGAGGTGAGCACGATCTCGGCGCCGGACTCCTGCGCCACCTGGGCGATCGCGTACGCGATGCTGTCATCGGTCAGGACGCCGGTGATGAGCAGCTTCTTGCCGTCGAGGAGCATGCGAGCGGGGCCTCCTGCTTCAGGACCGATGCGCGCGTGCAGGCGCGGACCGCCAGATTGTACCCGCGGCTCCCGGCTCAGCCCTGGACGAAGAACTCCCCGACCGCCGGCAACGGCACGAGGCTTCCGTCCGCGAGGCTCATGGCGTAGGCATTCATCACCAGCTCACCGGGCTCGCTTCCACGGATGAGGAGCCACCCGGGCGGCAGGTCGACGCCCGTCGAGTAGTCGTCCTCCACGATGAAGGCGAGCGCGCTGAGGGGCGGCTCGAAGGTGGCCACGACCTGCATGCCGTCCACGCCGATCAGGGTCACCTCGGGCCGAGCGCCCGGCTCCTCGCCCATGGCCTCGGGCGGTATGGACCAGCCCGCCGTCTGCAGGCCGAGGAGGGTGCCATCGTCACCGGCGACGACGGCCTCGGCCCCGAACGGCCATGCCTCGACCGGGATCCGCGCGCGCTCGCCGGTGGCGAGATCCACCACCTCACCGAACCGATCCGGGCCATCCGGCACGATCGGACGGAGCAGCGCCAATCGGTCAGTGAGGGCGAACGGGTCGCCACCGCCGCGCGGGATCAGCACCTCGCCGACGAGTGATCCGTCATCGGTGCGCACGGCGCGCAGCGCGCAGTCGACCTCGATGCAGCGGAACAGGCCGAGCGTCGTGCCGTCCGTGCTGAGCAGGACCCGGGTGAAGAGCCTGGTGATCGCGGCGAGACGGATCTCGGGCGCCGCCGAGACCAGCACTTCCATGGCCTCTGGCGGGCGGCCCGGGCCGACCGCCATGCGCCAGGCGCCGGTGAGGTCACCGCTCAACCGGTCCGCGGTGACGTAGTACGCGATGCGGCCGTCCGGGTCGAGCGCGCCGTCGACGATGACGTCGTCGGAGACCAGCAGGTCGTGGACCTGGCCGGTTGCCGCCACGATCGCCCGCAGGGTGGAGCGCCGTCCGTCGTCGCCCACCACGACGACCACGCCGTCACCGATGCCGAGGACCGGCCGCAGCGGAATGATCGCCTCCGGGTCCCCGGCCGGATCGGTATGCAGCTCGACCTCGAAGGTCACGCCTTCGGCCATGGTTCCGATCTGGAGACGCGGCGGGAACTGCCGCGGGTCCCCGCCGTGGCGGTACCACGCTGCCTCGTCGAGCGAACCGGCGTCGGCGAAGGCGATTCCACCCTCGGGGGCCGAGGCGCTCGGGGAGCCTGCGGGTTCCGCCGACCCTGCGGGCGACCCTGGCGAATGCCCGCGCTGCAGGAGAAGCAGGACGATCGGCGCGAGCACCACCGCGGCGAGGACGGCGACGATGAGGGCGAGCCACCGGCGGTTCATCGCGGCGTAGACGGCCGGCCGGGGCCGGACGTTGCATGCGGCCGGCGACGCATCGGTCTAGGATTCTGCGCACCCATGAACGTTCGCCTCTACGACTACGAGGTGCCCGCAGCCGACGCAGGGGCCGGCGCCGGCGTCCCCAGCCTGCGGCCGCTGCTCGAGACCCTCGGGACCGACGAGCGTCGAGCCATCCTGACCGGGCTCTTCAAGCCGGAGCGCATGCCGGGAACCATGGAGCGGCTTACGACGCTGGTGGAGGACGTCGACACGAGCTTCGAGAACGCCCTGATCACGCTCGACAACGCCACGCGCTCACGCCGCTTCGTCGCGATCGACGAGGCGAAGGCCATCCTGGACCGCTGGCTCCCGCCGTCGACGGTCGCCGGCGTCCGCGAGTGGGACGTCGCACGCCTGCTCGAGCCGTACGGCGACGGCAGCTTCCATGGCAAGCTGCTGAAGCGGACGCGGAAGCAGCTGCGTTCTGTCTCGAGCCGGGAGGCGCTGACCGTCCCGTTCCTGTTCCGCCGCAGCTGGAGCCCCTCGTGAGCCGATCGCAGCGGCGGCGGCGGCGCGGCTACCAGCCACTCCCAGATCGTGGGTCGAACGCGTGGGTCGCCCGCCTGCTGGTCGTCGCGGTCGGCGTGATCCTGATCCTCGGCTCCCTGGCGCTCTTCACCGGAACCCAGTAGCGCCACCGCGGGTCGTTGTCCCGCGTCCAGCTACAGCGTCTCCTCCATCAGGGTGCGGACGTGGAGCAGCAGCTTGACCAGCTCGGGGGCCGCGGCGACGAGGTCGAGGTCGTCGGGCTGCACGTGGTCGAACAGGCGGAACTCGGTGTGCACCTGGAGCAGGCCGGCCGAGTCCAGCGCCGCCGCCAGCGCCCGCGACTCGACGAACGGGACATGGTGGTCCTCCGTCTCGTGCATGACGTGAACCTCTGCCCGCACGCCGCCCAGGTGACGCGCCGGCGAGATGGCGTCGATGAACGCCCGGGCACTCGCCGGCAGCGAATCGACGGCCGCCGTCGCCTCGTCCAGCGTGCCGGCGGTGAACAGGTCGTGAATGGCCCGGGCGGCGCCGGTCTCGAGGGACGCCCGCACGCCACCGTCGGCTGAGGGCCGTTCGCCCGCAAGGATCGCAGGGCCCAAGGTTGCCTCGAGAACCTGTCTGTCGGCGTCATGCGGAACCCGGTCGAGCAGGAAGCCCAGGTAGACCTCGCGCGCCAGCGGCGTGGGAATCCACGGCACCACCGACCCGGCAGGTCCGCGATAGGCGTGGGCCGAGACGGCGGCAAGGTAGGTAGCGGCATCGGCGAATGCGCCGAAGGCATTGACCCAGCGGACCCGACTGGCGATCCGGTCATCTCCGGCGGCGAGGAGCGCGAGCGAGCCGCCCACGCTGAAGCCGACGATCCCGACCCGATCGGGATCGACCTCGGGGCGCGCGGCCAGGAGCTGGAATGCCCGCACCACGCCGTCGATCTCACCGATCTCCAACCGCCCGTCGAGGAGCGCGAGCGAGTCGGGCACCAGTACCGCCACGCCGGTCCGGGCCAGGCCGTCCGCCACGCGCTCGACGGCGGGATGGTTGCGGCCGACGTTGTTGACGCCGAGCACCAGGAGCATGGCTCCTGCCTGACGCTCCTCGGATGCCCATGACGGCAGCCACAGCTCGGCGAGCTCGGGCTCGGCACCGGCGGCCGTCGTGCGGTACGGCAAGGGGGTGCGCCTCGGCGCATCGCTGAACAGGTTCAGCGGCTTCGGGCCGGCGTCGAGGAGGTTCGGCAGCATGACGGCGGTCTGGAGCGCGACGCGCGTCGGCTCCCAGGCGACCATCAGGATGGCCACGACAAGCAGCACAAGGCCGATCCGCCGCAGCCATCGCATCGGGCCATCCTACGCGAGCCGGCCGAACGGGCCGAGCCGTCAGCCGGAGCGAGCCTTCCGCTCGGCGACCTGCTCCAGCTGAAGCCGCAGTCGGTACAGGACGTTCCACCCCTCCGAGTTGAGGCTGGCCACGTCGATCCGCTCCTGCACCGCGGAAAGCCGGCGCCGAAGGCCCTCCAGGTCGCCGTTCGCCGACTCGTGGATCTCGCGCAGCTCGTCCTCGAACGCCTGCGCCTCCTCGTTCCATGTCAGGTAGGCGTCGCTGAAGGCGAGCTCGCGCTCCATCGCGGCGCGGACGCGGAAGGCGTCCTCCTTCGGCCCCAGGATGGAGACGTTGGTGGCATACGCCAGGATCTCGAGCTCGTCGACTGTGAGGCGCATCGGCTCACCGCGCACGACCGCTCCGAGGAGATGGCGCGCGGCGAATCCGACCGTGCGGAGCGGCCAGGACTTCGGTCCGGTCGCCTCCGCAACCGTCACGTCCCGCAGATCGATCGATGCCAGCGCGGAGCGCACCAGCTCGGCGAGGTCGTCGTCATCGGTCCCCTTGTGCATCACGAGCGGTACCTGCACGAGCTTTCGCTTCTGCCGCCAGCGCTGGATGAGCAGGATCGGCGTGAAGGCGACCATCTGGAGGACCGAGATGCCGAGCATCGCGGTCGCCGGGTAGCTGATCGGGACCATCCGCAGCCAGGTCGCACCGTTGCGCTTGTCGTGGAACTCGGCGTACACGGTGGCCGCGGCGACCGCCGGCGGCGTGAGGACGATCCCGGCCACCAGGGCCGCGTAGTGAATGAACTCCACGTCGAAGTTCTCGCCGATGATGCCGGCGCTCTCGAGCGCGGCGCCGCCGAGGATCGGGAGCGCGAAGCCCACGACCAGGATCACCCAGCCGGCCGCCAGCAGGCTGATGACCGACAGGATGCGGCCCTGGCGGCCCGGAACCTGGCCGAAGTAGATTGCCGTCGCCCAGCCGAGCGCGAACGAGGCCGACTTGCTGAGCGCCTGCCAGGCGAGAAGGAGGACGAACGGAAGGAACGGCACGATCGCCTGGTGAGCAATCGTTGTGCCCGGCGGCTAGTCGAGGTCGAGCGGGCGCACGGTCATGGCCTCCTGCACCCGACCCTCCCATTCGGAACGCGGCGCATCGCAGTACAGCTCGATCTCGTTGCCATCCGGATCGGCCGTGTACAGGCTGCGGGTCACGCCGTGGTCCGCCGATCCCCTGAGCAGTCCGCGCTCGCTCAGCAGGGCGTGGGCACGCTTGACCGCGTCCCAGTCCGCGAGCTGGATGGCGACGTGATACAGCCCGATCGAGTTCGGGAGCGGCGAGGGTGCCGAGTCGCCGACCCGGAGGAGCCCGAGGTCGTGATGGCTCTCGCCGGTCGCGCTGAGAAAGATCATGACGTTGCTCATCTCGCTCGAGACGCGGAAGCCGAGCAGGTCACGGTAGAAAGCGAGGGACCGATCGAGATCGCGCACCTTGAGCACGACATGTCCGACCCCGAGCGGCTGGAGCATGGGCCGATGCTACCGCAGGCGCGCTCGGGCCGACGGTGCGCTCAGGGGAGGCCGAGCTTGGCGCGGCAGGCCGGCCAGGGCTGATAGCCACGCACCGCGCGGAGTGACTCCGCCACCACGATCTGCTCGTCTCGCGTCGCCTCGTGTGGATAGTCCGCGAACTCGCCGCCCCCGTACCCGTGCCACGTGGCGTGGCTGAACTGGAGCCCGCCGTAGTACCCGTTCCCGGTGTTGGCCGCCCAGTTTCCGCCCGACTCGCACCGCGCGAGGTCGTCCCAGACCGAGTCGCCGGCGTGTTTCGGGGCCGCCGCCGCGGGCAGGGCGATCGTGAGCAGCGTGGCCTCCATCGGAGCCATCGGCGGTGACGCTGTTCCCGGCTCCGCGGCGAGCTCCTCCGCCCCGGCCCGAAGACCACTCGACGTGGTGGCAGCCTGGCGGCCGGTCAGCACGCCGCGGTCGGCCACGGGAGCCGGAGCATCGGCGACGGCGAGGAGGTGATCCGCCACCTCGGCCGGAATGGGCGCCGCCGACCGCGCGGCGAGAGGTGCCAGCACGGAGATCCCGCCGACGGCGACCGCCGTGAGGACGAGCGCACGTCGAAAGAGGGGCATCGTCAGCTGCCCAGGTGCAGCGTGACCTGCAGGGTTCCGACGCTGCGCGGAGTATCGGTCACGAGCGCCCAGGCCGCGGCGGAAAGATCGACGATGCGCTGGCTCTCCGTGCCCCAGTAGCAGCCGCAGTAGTCGACAACCGGCAGCTCGACGCATCGGTCGGCGCAGACGGTCACCTCGCCGATCACGCCGGTGCCGCCAGCTCCACCCAGGGCGCCGGGTAGAGCGACGAATGCGTCGGCGGGCGTGAAGCCGGCGGGACAGGTGCCCACCTTGTGGCAGTACCACGAGGCGAGTCCTGTGAGCGCATCGGCGGTCGGGTCGGCGGGAGCTTCGACGGTGGTGGCCGCCGGGGCGCGTGGCGCAGCAGGCGCGGAGACGGGGAAGAGGGTGGCCTCCATCGGCGCGGAGCCCGGGGTCGGGAGGGGAGCCGTGACGAAGAGCTCTGCCGCGGGGGTTTCAACGCCGACGGCGAGCGCGAGGCTCGAGGCGAAGCCACGGCCGGCGAGCGAGCCGCGGTCGAGCGTCGATGGCACGGTCGGCACGCGATCGAGCAGCGGCTCGACGGCACGTGCAGCGTCGGGATGGGCGGATCGGGCCGTCAGCGGCGCGAGGAGGGCGATACCCACTGCGCTCAGGACGGTCAGCACGGCGACGCGCCGCAGCAGTTCCGGCAATAGAATTCTTCCATACGTGGTCCGGCCGGCACGGTCAATGCGAGATGATCGTCGTGCCGGCGAACGGGCACCGTAGCATCGCCATCCCGGACTGTCGAGCGCGAGAGGTGGGCATGCCCCGAAGGAAGAAGGAGCCAGAGCGGCGTCGTGGGGCAGTCGTCGTGCGCGACACGACCCCCGGGGAGCGGGGCACGGAGGACCAAAAGCTCCTTCGTTCGCGTGAGCCGGCCGCCGACTTCCAGGAGACCGATACCTGGCGCATCCTCCGCATCATGGGCGAGTTCGTGGAGGGCTTCGACGCCCTGGCCGATGTCGGCCCCGCGGTCGCGATCTTCGGCTCGGCACGTGTCGGCCGCCGCAACCGCTACTACGGCGCGGCCCGGCGCCTGGCGGCGGCACTGGCGAAGCAGGGCTTCGGCATCATCACCGGCGGTGGGCCCGGGATCATGGAAGCGGCGAACCGCGGCGCGAAGGAGGCGGGTGGCGTCTCGATCGGCTGCAACATCGAGCTTCCCTTCGAGCAGGGCCTGAACGAGTACGTCGACCTCGGCATGGAGTTCCGCTACTTCTTCGTGCGCAAGGTGATGTTCGTGAAGTACGCCGAGGGCTTCGTGATCTTCCCCGGCGGCTTCGGAACGCTCGACGAGCTGTTCGAGGCCCTGACCCTGATCCAGACCGGCAAGGTCGAGCACTTCCCCGTCGTCCTCTACGGCAAGGACTACTGGGAGGGGATGATGCAATGGATTCGTGACAAGCCGCTCTACGAGGAGAAGGTCAGCCCCGAGGACCTCGACCTGCTCACCATCACCTCGGACATCGACGAG
>JACCWY010000458.1 GCA_013697395.1 Chloroflexota bacterium
GTTGAGATCCAGCAGGTTGTCCTGGGCGCCGGTGAACGCGCCCCGAACGTGCCGGCCGACACCGCCGGCGTCGACTTTGTGGCCCGCATCCGCGGCTTCCTCGTTGCCGACACCGCGATGGGCTCGCAGGCGGCCGTCCGCACGCTTGCCGGTCGCCACGTGAACGGCCGCTTGGCTGCCGTCAACCCGCGGAATCCGGCTGATTTCGGGGACCCTGTTCCCGAGCTTCTGCGGCTTGGCGGCGAGGCCCGCCGCGCGCTCGAAGGCGCATCGCCACGGTGAGCGCCAATCGCTCCTCGTACGAGGCCGTGATGGCTCGCCGGGGCGAGATCATGCGGCGCTCGGCAGGGATCGACTACGCGGAGTTCGAGCGACCCGGTGGCATCGCCTTCGACTACGAGGGCCTGGCATCCAGTCCGCCCTACGACCTCGAGGACGTCCGCCGGATCCAGCGAGCGCACAACGTGGGGGACACGCCACTCTGGGAGCTCACTCGGCTGAGCGAGCTGGTGAGGCGAGCTTCTCCCGCGGGCTACGGTGCGCGGATCTTCATCAAGGATGAGGCCGCCAACGCCTCCGGCAGCTTCAAGGCGCGACGCGCCTCGCTGTGCCTGGCACAGGCCGCGGACGGCGGCTTTGAGGGTGTCATCGCCGCCACTTCGGGGAACTACGGAGCGGCCGTGGCGTCGCAGGCTGCCATCTACGGGTTGAAGGCCCTGATCCTCCAGGAAGTGTTCGACTCGCACGGGCGCGGCCAGCCCGAGGTGCTGGAGAAGACTCGTGCCTGCGAGGCCTACGGGGCGGAGGTCTGGCAACTGACGGTCGGGCCGGAGCTCTTCTATATCCAACTCCGACTTCTGGAGGAGACCGGTTACTTCAACGCCAGCCTCTATACGCCGTACGCGACGCTGGGCATTGAGACGCTCGGCGATGAGATCGCCGCGGAGTGTCAGCGCCGCTTCGGGCGTGCCCCAGCAGCGGCGGTCATCACCCACTCAGGCGGTGGGAACGTGACGGGAACTGCTCGAGGATTACGACGTGCCGGTGCGGAAGGGACGGCGGTGATCGGTGCGAGCGTCGACCTGACCGGTCTGCACATGGCGAGCGATGCCCAATTCAACCGGAAGTCCTTCACCACCGGCCACACGGGATTCGGCATTCCCTTCAGCGTGGATCCCGACCGGGTGGATGTCCCACGCAACGCCGCGCGCGGACTGCGCTACCTCGATCGCTACGTGACGGTCACCCAGGGGGAGGTGTTTTACGCGACGCAGCTGCTGGCCAATCTGGAGGGACTGGAGCGTGGACCGGCCGGCAACACCTCGTTGGGGGCCGCCATGGTGCTCGCTCGCGAGTACCGCGAGGACGAGATCGTTGTGGTCCAGGAAACCGAGTACACCGGGGCCGGCAAGCATCCGACGGCTCAGCTCACGCTCGCCCGCCAGATGGGAATCGAGGTCATGCCTGGGACGCGGGCCGATGACCTCCCGGGCCAGCGGATTGCCATTCCGCGCAGCGTCGAGGAGATGGGCGTGACCGACGTGGACCTCAGCGCGCTGCGCCGTTCCTACCTGCGCCGGATCGCGGTTCGCGTCGGCCACCGCGCGCTGGAGGATTTCGAGGTTCAGTACCTCTCCGACGATCTCCACGTCGCTCGCGACCAGGTGGAGCACGAGTGGGGACGTCTGGTTGCCAGCCAAGGTGTGGTTGTGACCGCATCCGGAGGCGCGGGTGGCTGAAGTACGACTCGACCGTGTCACCAAGCGCTACCGGGGCCTCAGCGTCAACGCGCTGCAGGAAACCTCGCTGACCTTCAAGGACGGTCTCTTCACCTGCGTCCTGGGCCCGTCCGGTTCAGGAAAGAGCACGATCCTCAAGCTGCTGGCCGGCATCGAGGAGGTGACATCGGGCCGGATCTACTTCGACGGCGTGGAGGTGACCCAGGTCACCCCCGAACGTCGGGATGTGGCGATGGTCTTCCAGTCGTATGCCCTGTACCCGAACATGACGGCCCGCGACAACATCGCATTCCCGCTGCAGCTGCGTGGCCTGTCGCGGCGGGAGCGGTATCGGCGCGTGGACGAGGTCGCCGCCATGCTGGGCATCGGGGCGACGCTGGACCGACACCCCAGGCAGCTGAGCGGCGGCGAGCGCCAGCGTGTCGCGCTGGGCCGGGCGATCGTGCGCGAGCCCAAGGTATTCCTGCTGGACGAGCCGATCAGCAACCTCGACGCGAACCTGCGGATGCAGACCCGCGAGGAGCTGAAGCGCATCCACGCCCAGCTGAAAGCGACGTTCATCTACGTCACGCATGACCAGGACGACGCCTCGGCCATGGGGGACGAAGTGGTGGTCATGGCTGCCGGTCGGATTCACCAGACCGCCCCGCCGGCGGACGTCTATCACCGGCCCGCGGACCGCTTCGTGGCATCCTTCCTCGGACGCCTGCCCATCAACTTCGTGACGGGCGTCGTCTCGGCTGAATCAGGTTCTCTCGTCCTTCGTACCGAGGAAGGGCCCGAGCTGGACCTGGGATCAGGTATGAACGGCTTCGCGGTGCCGCGCGGGAGGGTCTTGATCGGCGTCCGGCCGGAAGCCGTCCTTGCCACGCGCGCCGATGTCGGAGGTCCCGGCGTCCTCGGCACGGTCACGCTGACCGAGGTGGTCCCGCCCGACAAGTATGTGACCGCCTCCGTCGAAGGGTGGTCGGTGCGCGCCCGAGTCGACGATGCCGACAACCTCGCGCCGGGCGACGCCGTGCGGCTCGGCTTCAAGCTGTCGTCGCTTCATTTCTTCGATCTAGGCTCCGAACAACGGCTGGAGACGGAGTTGCCGGCCCGGGCCGGTGAGCTGGTGGAAGCGCCGTGACCCCGTCGCCAATGGCCGTCCGGCGCGGGAGCTGGCTCAGCCGTCTTCCGATCCGGCGCGAGAACTACGCGTACGCCGGCATCTTCCTGGGCCCCATCTTCCTGCTGATGGCGGCGCTCATCATCTACCCGCTCGTCTTCTCGGTCTACCTGACCGTGACGCGCTCTGGGGCAACCGTCGGCGAGCGTGAGTGGGCCGGCCTCGACAATTGGGCCAGACTCGCGAACGATCCACTGTTCGCACAATCGCTGGGCCAGACGGTCATGTACGTGGTGCCCTCCTGCGTGCTGGCGGTGGCACTCGGCCTGGCCGTGGCACTCGTCCTGAACCAGGAGTTCCCTGGAAGGACGCTCGTGCGCGCCTCGTTGCTGATTCCCTGGGCGCTGCCGCCCGTCGTAGTGGCGGCCATGTTCCAGTGGTTCCTGGACGGGCGGCGCGGATTACTCGGTCCCTGGCTCACCCAGCTCGGCGTCGTGGACACCGCACCGGCCTTCTTCAGCGGCGTTCCGGGGACCCTGTTCACGCTGGTCGGCATTCATGCATGGAAGACCTTCCCCCTCATGGCCCTGATCATCCTGGTGAGCCTGCAGTACCTCCCCCGAGACACGATCCATGCGGCCCAGATCGACGGCGCAAACGCGTGGCGACGCTTCCGCTTCGTCACCCTCCCGTATCTCCTGCCGACCATTGGCGTGGCGCTCATCATCCAGCTGCTCGTCACGATCCAGCTGTTCGATCTGATTTTCGCGCTGACCGGAGGAGGACCGGGCGCCTATTCGACCTACAACCTGTACTTCTACGCCTTCAAGACGAGCTTCGAGCACACGAACCTGAGCTACGGAGCGGTCCTCGCCTATGTCGTCACCGCCATCGTCGTTGTCTTCGGGCTGCTGCTGACGCGCGGCGGCCGGTCACTGAGGCTGTCATGACCACGAACGAGCGCAGGGCCCGTCTTGCGGCTTGGGTCGGCGCCGCGCTGCTCTTCGTCGCGGCCGTCCTTGAGCTGAGCCAGCTGGTCATCGACTGGCCCTTCCCGTTCTGGCTCTGGGTGGTCGCCACGGTGGCCGGTTTGGCGCTGCTGTGGACCGGCCTCAACCGGTTGCACATTGGCATGGGCGCGCGTGCCGTGGCCGCGGTGCTTGCCCTGTTCGTGGTGGTCGTCATAGCCCTGCCGTTCGGCGTCGTGGTCGTCCTCGGCTCTCTCCAGCGTCCGATTGACCTGCTGTCCGGGCCGTACGCCGTGCCGCCGCAACCGAACTTCGACCAGTACCTCAGGCTCTTCGGGATCGCGTACTGGTCCGAGGGTCTGCGCAACAGCCTCATTGTCTCGACCACCGCCGCGGTCCTGACTACGCTGCTGGCACTGCTGGGTGCCTACGCCATTGCCTCGCTTCGATTCCCGGGACGGCGTGCGGTCTACACCAGCGTGATGCTGATCTACATGCTGCCGGGGATCGCACTCCTCGTGCCGTTGGTCGCGATCTTCCGGACGCTGGGACTGATCGACACCCTGCCGGGCATGGTGCTGGGCCACATGGCCCTCATCCTGCCGCTGGTGACCTGGCTGCTGGTGAGCGCCTTCGACGGGGTGGAACCGGACCTCGAACATGCGGCTCGGATTGACGGCGCCGGTCGATTCGACGCACTGCGCCGGGTGGTCATCCCGCTGACCGTCCCGAGCATCGCGACCACGGCCGTGTTCGCGTTCGTCCTGTCCTGGAATGAGCTGCTCGTGTCCCGAGTGCTCTCCGTGAGCAGCACGCCGATGCTCGCCCCCAGCATCGTGAACCTCATGGATCCCATCAATCGCGTCGAGCCGCTGCTCTCGGCGGCCGGGCTGATCGCATCGGTCCCGGTCCTCGTCCTCGCGCTCGTGATGCAGCGATACCTGATCCGGGGAATTGGGGAGGGGGCTGTGATCTGAGGACAGTCAATCGGTTCCCGTTGTTGTTGTTATCCAGGAGGAAGTCCCGATGAACGAACTGGATCCGCGCGATCAATTGCAGCGACGCCTGGTGATGCCCTATTCCCGGCGGCGATTCCTGACGCGGAGCGCACAGTTGGGTGGCGGCTTGGTGGGGGCGCTAGGCCTTGGGCCCCTGCTGGCTGCCTGTGGCATCGGCCAGACCGCGTCGCCGGGGGCCAGCGCCGGCGGAGGACCGGCGCCGACCCTGAAGGTGCTGCTTGCCAACCACACCGGCTTCTATGCCATGAAGACCCCAGATTTCGAGCAGCAGAACAACGCCACGATCGAGTTCACGCGCGAGGCCTTCGGCGCGCTGCCCTCTGTGCTGACTCCGGCATTCGAGGCCGGCGGCGAGTCTTGGGACGTCGTCTATCTGTGGCGGGCGTGGGTCGACCAGTACGAGGAGTTCCTGACACCTCTGACCGACATTGCCGGCTACCAGCCACCAGACGAGTCGCAGCTGCGCTGGGAGGCCGTCGAGGCCGCGAAGGCAAGCAGCGGCACATGGTACGGCGGCCCCAGCAACGTCTACACCTATGTCCTGTACTGCAACCGCCAGACGTTCGAGGACGCCGGCATTGACATTCCCTCGACCTATGACGATTTCGTTGCGGCGGCAGAGGCCCTGACCGGCGCCGGCAAGTTTGGCTACGTCGATGGCTGGGCGCCGCTCTACCTCTTCCCGAAGTGGTGCGTCTGGTTCCACCTGAACGGCGGCGAATTCTACGGGGAGGACGGCAGCGTCAACTTCGACACGCCCGAGGCACTGCAGGCGACCCAGGACATGATCGATCTGCTGCCGTTCATGCCGTCCGACAGCATCGAGTCGCCCTGGGGCATCTACGACGTCGAGGCCAAGAAGGTCTTCCTGGCCGGCGACGCGGCCATGCTGATCGACTACCAGCACCTGTGGTACCAGTCGCGCGACCCCGACCTGTCCGCGCTCGGGGACGATCCAGTGCGCGTGGCGGTCATCCCCGGCAAAGGCGGAGGTCTCCCACCCTCCGGCGGCCAATCGGTGGGGGAGTGCTTCGCCATACCCAAGACGAGCCAGAAGAAAGAGCTGGCACTGGAGCTGGTCAACTACTACGCCAGCGCGGCCACGCAGCTGGGACTGCTGACCCAACGGGAGGAGCTGCACGACTTCGATCCGGCCGATGAAAGCGGTTACCCGTCGTTCACGCCGCCATACGAAGACTCGTCCATCCCCGAGGAAGACAGCGAGATCGTCCAGGTGACGTTCGACCAGGCCCGGCCGGAGATCAACAACAAGCGCTATGGAACTCGGGCCGGATACCAGCGCATCTCCGAGATCGTCGAGGCGGCCATCTCGTCGGCGCTCCACGGTGCCGACGTCGCCGAGGAGCACTCCCGCGCGCAAGGCGAGATCGATCAGTTCCTCCAGGACAACCCAGGGATGTGAGGGAGGTTCGCCGATGACCGATTCCGAGCGAGGCGGATGCGATGTTTGAGCGAGTGATCGCGGGAGGCCGCGTCGTCGACGGTTCGGGGAGTCCCGGCATCGTTGCCGATGTGGGCATCTCCGGTGGGCGGATCACGGCCGTCGGCGACCTCGCCTCCGCCGACGTCCGGAAGCGAGTTGACGTGACCGGGATGACGGTGGCGCCCGGCTTCATCGACATCCACTCGCACAGTGACTTCCTGGCTCCGGCGGAGGAGCACGGGGAGATCCTTGCCCCCTTCCTGGGCCAGGGGATCACCACGATCGTCACCGGGAACTGCGGCTACTCCCCGGCGCCGGTCAACCCCGCAACGGCCGATGAGCTCGACAGCTACACGGCCTTCCTGCGCGGGCCAGACCTGCCTCGGGCCTGGGACTCGTTCGGCTCGTACCTCGGTTACCTGGACGATCACGGGGTGGCGCTGAACGTCGTCCCGTTGGTCGCCCATGGCGCGCTCCGGATTCAGCAGATCGGGTTCCAGGGCCGGGATCTGGAATCCGACGAGCAGGCGGCCATGCGGCGGAGCCTCGAGCAGTCCCTGGAGGAGGGCGCGTTCGGGCTCTCCAGCGGTCTGCTGTACGCACCCGGCATCTTCGCGCCTCCGGAGGAGATCGAGGCGCTGGCAGCCGGGCTGAAGCAGTTCGACGGCATCTACACCAGCCATATCCGCGGTTCCAGCGAGACGCTCCTCTCCGCGACGAAGGAGGTGATCCGGGTCGGAGAGGTCAACGGCATCTCCTGCCAGCACTCGCACATCGAGGCGTTCGGGAAGCCGCACTGGCCGAAGATCGACGCGATCGTCGAACTCCATGAGCGGGCTCGGGAGCGTGGGGTGGACACCGGCTTCGACGTCATCCCCTACGTGGCCGCCAACACCACGCTGCTGGCGATCTTCCCTCCCTGGGCACTCTCAGGTGGCGTCGAAGCGCTGTTGGCACGCCTGCGTGATCCGGAGCAGCGCCAGCGCATCAGACGCTCGATCGACGAGGACATCCCCGGCTGGCCATGCTGGATCCCGGGCGCCTGGCCACACAACCTGGTGGAGGCGACCGGTTGGGACAACATCAGCCTCCTCTGGGTCGAGTCGGAGGCCAACAAAGGCCTCGAGGGCAAGACCATGCCTCAGATTGCCGCCGAGCGCGGCACCGATCCCTTCGAAGCCGCCGCCGCCGTCGTCCTCGAGGAGAACGGGCATGCCATGGCGCTCTACGTCGGCGTGTCAGGCGATCTGGAGGACGACTCGGGGCTGCGCAGGCTCCTCAAGCACCCGTGGGCCTCGATCGAGACCGATGCGATCCTCACCGGCCGCGGGGTTCCGCATCCCGCCGCCTACGGCGCTTTTCCGAGAGTGCTCGGTCATTTCTCGCGTGACACCGGCCTCTTCAGCCTGGAGGAGGCGATAAGGAAGATGACCTCCCTGCCGGCCGAACGTTTCGGACTGCGAGCGAGAGGGCGCATCGCGGAAGGCTATGCAGCCGACGTCGTCGTGTTCGATGCGCAAACCGTCGCCGACCAGACGTCCTACCAGGATCCGACCGCCGCTCCAACCGGAATCGAGTACGTCTTCGTCAATGGCGTCGTGGTCGTGGACCACGGCGCGATAGACACAAACCGCCGCGCCGGCACGGTCCTGCGTCGCGGAGCATCCGACGCATAGATACGCATACAGACGCATAGGAGAGCCAGGGGCATGATCATCAACACCCATACCCACATGATGCGCTATGGCATCGGCTTCCCCCCGGAGCTGGGCGAGTTCTACGTGAGAATGTTCGAGGGCCAGACCTGCTGGCACACCGGCAAGCCGTGGCGGCCGGAAGACTTCTGCGTCCCGCCTGAGCGATTGATCGCCGACATGGATGCATCCGGGATCGACAAGGCCGTCGTGCTGGGCGTGGGCTACATCCCATGGAACGCCTATGACCCGAATGCCGGAGAGTACGTGCAATCCATGGTGGAGCGCTACCCCGATCGGCTCATCGGCTTCTACACGGCCGATCCACTGGGTGGCGAGGAGGAGGTCAAGCGCTTCCAGCACGGCGTCGAGAAGCAAGGGCTGCGGGGCCTGAAGATGCTGCCCTCCTACAACTACGTTGCCCTGCACGATCGCCGCATCTGGCCCCTCTACGAGGCCGCGCAGGCGCTGGAAGTGCCGGTCCTGGTCCACACCGGATGGAGCATGCTGCCGAAGGGCAAGATGCTCGAATTCGATCATCCCCTCTACCTCGAGGACGTGATGATCGACTTCCCCGACCTTCGGCTGGTCATTGGGCACACCGGCTTCCACTGGGCCGAGGAAGCCATTCACTTCATGGCCAAGTACCGGCAGGTGTACGGCGACTTCGCATTCTGGGCCGAGTCGGCGCCGGTCTGGCGAATCGCTCAAATCTGGTCCTGGGCCAAGAAGCTCGGCGTGGTGGATCGGTTTCTGTGGGGCACGGACTATCCGTACGTGCCCTTCCAGACCGGGCAGGAGCAGTTCGGGAAGGTGGCGGCGTACACCGAGCGCCACGAGCTCGAACCGTTCATCACGCAGGCGGATGTCGACAGCTTCTTCGGTGGCGCGGCGGCACGCATGCTGGGGCTTGTCAAGGAGGTGGGTGGCGGTGGATCCGGCGCAGTTTGTCCGTGACGAGATCGAGGACCTGAGCCGAGGCGACCTGCAGGCGGTGCTCGACTACTACACCGATGACGTCTTCTTTCACGACGTCTCAGCCGAGCCGTGCCACGGCAAGGAGGAGATGCGCGAATTCATGGCCGTCTTCTACCGCGGCTTTCCCGACCTTCGGATCGAGATCAGCAACGTGATTGCCCAGGGCAGCCTGGTCGTGGCCGAGTACGACCTGCTGGGTACGCACACCGGGACCTTCCTGGAGCACGCGTCCACCGGACGGGCGTTCCGCATTCCGGCGGTGTCGATCTATGAGCACAACGGGATGCTATTCACCCGCGAGACCGTCTACTACGACTCGGCGGCCCTGTTCGGGCAGCTCGGCCTTCCGCTCACCGCGGCGATCTGATGACCACCTTCGGAATCTCCCCTGAGTGCCTGTGCCACGACGTGCGCGACAACGTGAGGCGCGTCCGAGACCTGGAGGAAGCAGGCTTCGACTACATCTGGGAGGGCGACCACACCCTTCCGTGGCAGCACAGCTCCGGGCACTCGGCCGGCATCTGGGCGACTCTTTCGGCCTTCCTGGCCAATACCGAGCGAGCGGTGGTTGGACCCATGGTGCTGCCGCCCATCGGGATCCGACACCATCCCGTCGACGTGGCCATTGAGATTGCGACGCTGGAGCTGCTCTATCCAGGACGCGTGGCTCTGGGAGTCGGCACCGGTGAGGCGATGAACGAGAAGACGACGACCGGGTTCTGGCCGCCGCTCGGTGAGCGCATCGAGCGCCTGCTCGAGGGCGTGGAGCTGATCAAGCGCTGCTGGGCGGAGCCGGACTACTTCCGTCACAAGGGCAAGCATTTCCAGTCGTTCTTCTACCTGTACCAGAAGCCGACCACCGATATCCAGATCATCTGCGCCGCCGGCGGTCCCAAGATGGCGCGCAACGCTGGCCTCATCGCTGACGGCTACGTGTCCGTTGGGGTTCCGCCTGACGTCCATCGCAATGTCATGCAACCGGCGTTCGAGGAAGGGCGACGGGAATCCGGGCGCTCCGAAGAGAGCCGCTTCAAGACCGCCTGGGTGAGCACCTCATACCATCCGAACGCAGAGCGGGCTCTCGACGGCGCGCGCGTCTACGGCGGCCTCCTGATCCCCGAGGCATACGCGTACATCGAGGACCCGCGCGTCATCGAGCAACGGGCGCTTCTGGTGCGCGACGACGCGATGCAGGCGGCCTTCTGCATCGCAAGCTCGGGTGAAGAGATCATTGCCCAGTTCGAACGCTTCATCGAGGCGGGCTGCAACCACATCATCTGGGCCGACATGAGCCCCGACCCGTTCCTTGTCGCCGACGTGTGCCGGAACGAGGTCCTGCCACATCTCAAGAAGAGGTACGGTACAGAGAGCGCACCCGCCGGGAGCGCAACTCGCTGATTTCGCGCAGATGTCGAATAGGCCGTCACGCCGAACGCGTTCGCCGAAGCGAACCGTAGCCCCGCGTGCCCCCGTCAACGATTCTCCCCCACGGGAGCTGCCTGCCGTGGAGCGCGACGATCAACTGGGGCGGCGAATCCGCGCCCTTCGGACCGAACGCGGCCTGACCCTCACCGGACTGGCCTCCCGCGTCGGCATCACCCGCAGCTTCCTCAGCGGGGTCGAGCGGGGGGTGGCGTATCCGTCCCTGATGGTCCTGCGCTCGATCGCCGCGGCGCTGGAGGTGCCTGTCTTCCTGCTCTTCACCGCGCCTGAGGCGAACGGCATGGTCGTGCGCAAGGACGCACGCAAGGTGATCCGCGCGCCGGGCGCGCCGGTCTCGTACGAGCTGATCTCGCCGGATCTGCGCCGGAAGATCGAGATGATCATCGTGCGCCTGAAGCCGGGTATGGACAGTGCCGCAATGGCGCATGAGGGTGAGGAATGCGCGCTGGTGCTCAAGGGCCGGGTTGTGATCACCGTCGGAGATGTTGACTACGAGCTGGATGAAGGCGACTCCATCTACTACGACTCGGGCCTGCCGCACAAGGCCCGTGCTGCGGGCGACGAGCCGGCGGAGATCGTGTCGGCCATCACGCCGCCAAACTTCTGATCAGTCGGGGATGGCCTGCCGAGGGGGGAGCACCTTGCCGGGGTTCATGATGCCAAGCGGGTCGAGGGCGTTTTTGATCGCCCACGATGCGCGCAGGCCATCCGGCCCGATCTCGCCCGCCAGCTGGTGGCGCTTCAGCGTGCCGATGCCGTGTTCGCCGGTGAGCGTGCCTCCCAATGAGAGAGCAGCGGCTGCGATGGCCTCGGCTGCCTGCATTGCCCGGCCCTGGGCGGCCAGATCTCCTCGAGGGATGACGAGGGTGGGGTGCAGATTCCCGTCACCGACATGGCCGAAGGTGCCGATGCGGATGTCATGCTCCTCAGCGATTCGCACAACCGCTTGAACGAGATCGACGACGCGCCCACGCGGCACGGCAACGTCTTCGAGGAGCGTGATTCCGAGACGCTCGAGCGCTGGCAAGGCCGCCCTGCGCGCGCCCATGAGGCCCTCGCTTTCGAGCGCATCGATGGACCGATGGATCACGGTCGCGCCCGATGCCTGACAGGCCTTCTCGACCGCGTCGAGTTCGGCGCGCCCAAAGTCGGCGGTATCGCTGCGGGCGATCAGCATGGCCGCCGACCCGATGTCCAGGCCGAGGTGCTGCCACTCCTCAACGGCCCGAATCGTTGTCTGGTCCATCAGCTCGAGCACGCTGGGCGTGACGCTGGGCATGCTTGCCACCGCCTTGGCGGCGTCGGCCAACGAGGGAAACGACGCGAGTAGGGTTCCGGCTGGAAGGGGAGATGGACGCAGGCGGAGCGTGGCCTCCGTAATCACGCCTAGTGTACCTTCGGAACCGACGAAGAGGCTCACCAGGTCATAGCCCGCGACACCCTTCACCGAGCGCCGACCAGTGCGCAGAATGGCCCCGTCCGCCAGGACCACCTCGAGGCCCAGCGTCGCCTCCCGGGTGACGCCGTACTTGACGCATCGAAGGCCGCCCGCATTCGTCGCCAGGTTACCGCCGATGGAGCTGATTTCGAAGCTCGATGGATCGGGCGCATACATGAGGCCGCGCTTGGCAACCTCCGCCGAGAGCTTCGCGTTGATCACGCCCGGTCCGACCACCGCGATCATGTCGTCGGTGTTGATCTCGACGATCCGGTCCATTCGGAGCGTCGAGAGGATGACGCAGCCGTCGACGGCATTCGCGCCGCCTGCTAGTCCGCTCCCCGCGCCCCGGGGCACAACCGGTATCCGGTGCTCAGTTGCGAGCTGGAGCACGGTCGACACTTCGGCTGCAGACGTCGGAAACGCTCCGACCAGCGCCCTGCCCGGCTCAAGCACGTGCGCCTTGTCGCGGCTCAGCCCCTCAAGGGTCTCTGGTCTCGTAACCACCCGATCGGGCGGCAGCGCGTCCCGCAGGTCCCCAATGAACCTTGCGCCGGCTGCTGAACCGGTGTGAAGCTCTGTCACCGAGATCCTCAGTGTTCGTTGCGTCCATCGGAGTCCCGACTGAACAGCGGGCGACGTAAACCAAAGTTCGAGAGGGATCCCCGTGGGCGAGTCTGGCGGCGTCTTGCTGACTAGCGTAACATCGGGGCGTCGCTGGCTCGAGCGGAGGCGCTGAGCCGAGCGGGGAACGGAGCATGGGCAACCCAGAACCGGCCCGGCTGCACCTGACTGAATGCAAGGTCAGACGGGCCGCGCCTGTACGGCCGGTCAGGTAGGCTGCCATGCTGACTGGCCGCGTCTCGGCTTGGCTGTCGTCATCGCCGGCCTGCGCCGCCGACGGACCCGCCGCCGGATGGAGCTGGCTTGAGCTGTGTTCGCGAGAGTCGCGCTACAATCCCCCACACGGAGTCGCCTGAGCGTGGGCACCTGATTCTTTCGGTTTCGCGCGTGGGCACCTGACTCCCTTCCGGGATGGGCACCTGACTCCCCGGAAAACCGACCGACGCGTCCTGCTC
>JACCWY010000465.1 GCA_013697395.1 Chloroflexota bacterium
CGTCTGCACCGGTCAGACGGCGGAAGTCCCTCGACCGGCGCACGCGGCGAGCTCGGTCGACCGGCAGGTCGCTCTCTCCGCGGCGGCTCTCTATGGACGCGCGCAGATCCTTCCCGCGCTCGTCGACTCCGGAGTGGATCTGAACGCCTACAGCCCGCCGGGATTCCATCCACACGCAACGGCACTCCACCATGCCGTGAACTCGGGATCCCTCGAAGCGGTGAAAGTGCTCGTCGAGGCAGGTGCCGACCTCCGGACGAAGGACCTCCTCTACGGCGGGACACCGCTCGGTTGGGCGGAGTACCTCGGGCGCCGGGAGATCGCCGCTTACCTCCGGAGTCGCCCGGCTTGAAGACGACCGCGCTCATCCGGAGCGGATCGCTCGCGCTGCGTGGCCTCCTGTCAACGCTGAAAAGCTGAGTTGATGCCATAGCTGAACTCAGCCGTGGCACGAATTCAGGAATTCAGATGTCGTAAAGCGGCGTGGCACAGGGAGGAAATAACGTCAGCCTCCTGAGGTCAAACAACGAGGTCGTCTCCGGTGAAGGAGGCGCCTCAAACGACGGGAGGCTGACGTGGAGAACTGTGGCATTGACGTGGCGGTGAAATCAAGCTCGGTATGCATCCTGGACAAACGAGGAGCGGTGTTGTTGGAGCAAGTGGTGTCGAGTAACGAGGTTGGGCTGGCGAGCGTGTTGAAGGGTCGCCGGCGGATGCGGTGCGTGTTGGAGGCGGGTCCGCTGGCGGAGTGGATCTCGGAGCTCTTGGAGCAGATGGGGCACGAGGCGGTGGTCATCGATGCGCGCAAAGCGACGGGAGTGATCCGGACGAAGAAGAAGACGGACCGGCTCGATGCGCGCAATCTGGCGCGGATGGGCAAGACGGGGTGGTACACGAAGGTGCACCGCAAGTCGGCCCAAGCGCGGGTGATGCGGACGTTCCTGCAGGCGCGGCAAGGTCTCGTACGGACGGCGCTGGCGCAGGGGTCGAGGATCCGGGGACTGTTGCGAGCACATGGGATCAAGCTTGGCGAGGTGAAGGAGTCGCAGTTCGCGTCGGAAGTGAAGCGTCTGGCCTGCGAGAAAAACCAGGAGCTGTGGGAGATGCTCGAGCCGTTGGTAGAGGTACGTCGGCAGGCTCTTCGAGCCTCGGAGCAAATGCGGCGACGGATGGTTCGTGAGGCATCGGAAGGCAGCATCGTCTGTCGCCTGATGACGGTGCCCGGTGTCGGCCCTCTGACGGCCAACGCGTTTGTGGCGACGATCGACGATCCGAAGCGGTTCCGCTCGAGCGATCAGGTCGCGGCGTACCTGGGGTTGGTGCCGTCGGTGGCTCAATCGGGCGAGGTTGAAATCCACGGACACATTACCCGAGAAGGCGACGGGATGCTGCGCAGCTATCTGGTCGAGGCGGCGCACGTCCTGCTGACGCGCAAGCGTGGCACCTGCCGGCTGAAGCAATGGGGGTTGAAGCTGGCCAAGAAGAAGGGGCATGGAAAGGCGCGGGTCGCCGTCGCTCGCAAGCTCGCCGCCCTGCTTCACCATCTCTGGATCACGGGAGAGTCTTATCGGGCTGCCTGAAGACACTGTTGGAAGGAGAGAAAGAACACGAAATCTGCGACCAGCCGAGAAAGGGGCTTCGGAGCGACCGGATCGCGAGTCAACGCTGGGGCCTTGACCCCGCTTTTTCAGATTGCGACCGGCCCTTCCGAAAACATCCTGTGGCGCCTGGCGACCACGAAGAGAAGCCTGAACCACCCCTTCCTCGACTCGTCGCGCATCAATCACCGGGAGGCTTGACAGCTACGGCCGCTTTAGAGAAGCGTTGACCCCTACCGCATCGCTTCCATCGGCGAGAGGCGCGACGCGCGGATCGCGGGATAGAGGCCGAAGACGAGCGCGAGCGCGAGCGCGGTGGCCCAGGCGACGATGAGGCCGACGGGGTTCACGACGAGGCCGTACGGGAACTTCGACGAGAGCGCCTTGCACACGGTGGCGCCCGCGAGGGTCCCGATGAACGCTCCCACCGCGGCGA
>JACCWY010000469.1 GCA_013697395.1 Chloroflexota bacterium
GTTCGGCGCCGCGCGGCCGCCGGAGAAGCTGCCGGTCGCTGCGTGCCCGCCGGTCAGCGCGTTGTACACGGTCGTCTTGCCGCTGCCCGGCAGGCCGACGATGGTCACCTGCATCGGCTCAGTAGCCCGCCTCGACGTCAACGAGGTTCCGCATCGGCTCGCCGGCGCGGTAGGCGCGCAGGTTCTCGGTGAACAGGTCGACCGTGCGCTCGGCGACGCGATCGGACGCCCAGCTCGTGTGTGGCGTGATGACGAGGTTGGGCGTGTCGTACAACGGCGAGTCCGGCGGCAGGGGCTCCTCGCCGAAGACGTCGAGCACCGCCCCGCCGATCCAGCCGGAGGAGAGCGCCCGACGCAGCGCGGTCTCGTCGACGAGGCGTCCACGCGCGATGTTGATGAGCCAGGCATCCTCGCGCATCTCCGCCAGCTGCTCGGCGCCGATGAGGCCGGCGGTCTCGTCGGTGAGCGGAGCGGCGACGACCACGATGTGGCTCTCACGCAGCACCTCGCCGAGGTCGTCGAGGCCGAGGAGCTCGACGTGCGACGCGTCGCCGGCCCCCCGCTCGGGGTGGCGGCGGGTGGCGAGGATCCGGCACCCGAACGGTCGAAGCAGGCCGGCCAGCTCGACCCCGATGCTGCCATATCCGACGATCCCGATCGTCAGCTCGGCCAGCTCGCGGCCACGCAGCGGCTGCCAGGTGCGCTCGCGCTGGAGCTCCAGCAGCTGCGGCAACCGGCGGGCAATGGCCAGCGACATCATCACCACGTACTCGGCGATGGGACGGCTGAAGACGCCGCGAGCGTTTGTCACGAGGAGGCCGCGCTCGCGGACGGCCGGCGTCGTGACGCGGTCGACCCCGGCCGAAGCGGAGTGGATCCAGCGGAGGCGCGGGGAACGCGAGACGATGTGGTCCAGGACGGAGGCCGGCACCGAGCCGACCAGGAGCACCTCCGCCGCGTCGAACGCCGTCTCGTCTGCGTCGCCGTGGATCCGGCCGTCGGCCGCGATCCGGGCGCACCGCACCCCGTCGACGGCTTCGATCCGGGCCGCCAGCTCCCGCGACAACGGGACGCCCAGGATCGGGGTGGCGAGGACGGTGAGGGCCGGCTCGTTCAGCTGGTGGCTCCCTCGATGCGGGCGATCCACGCGTCGGGGGCACGGATCTCGTCGAGCGTTGGAAGCTGCTCGGGGCCGGTCCAGACGCGGTTGAGGAACTCGCGCCCTCGCTGGACGATAACGCGATCCGCGAACCGCTCGCCCGCGGCGTACTGCTCCATCTTCAGGTCGAGCCCGGTCACTCGCATGATCGCGCGCTCGAGCGCACCGCGGCGCTCGCCGCGCCGCTCGAACCGGTCGTGCAGCTCCGCGAAGCCCGGGAGGATCCGGGCCCCCGCCGCGTTCATGACGTGATTCGAGTACCCCTCGAGCAGCGACATGAGGGCCTGGGTGCGGCTGAACGTCTCGCGCTGCCCGGGCGTCATGATCCGCTCGAGCCAATGCCCCTCGCCGCCGGAGACGGCATCGCGCACGCGCCCCATCAGGCCGGCCGAATCGGCGGCGAGCTGCTCGACCGTCTCGGCCACGAGGCCGGCGAAGTACGGACGCAGCCAGGCATGGGCCTCGAACTCGAAGGCGTGCGTCGCCTCGTGCAGCGCGATGAACGTGCGGAACTCGTCGCGCGGCACGCGCAGGGCAGCCGCGGAGGCGACGATGTTGGGCTCGACGAAATGGAGCCGGCCGCGGACCGGGCCGGCGGCCAGCAGGCTGACGTCGTACTGGCCAAGCACCTTGCGGCCGAGGAAGGCGAGCATGAACCCCAGCTGCTGGTTGCCGACGGTGCGGTTCACCCAGCGCGACATGGCTCGGCTCGGCGTGTCAGGTCCCTCCTGCGCGGCAAGCAGTGTCCGCTCGACGCGCTCGAACAGGACGCGGAAGGTGGCGAGGTTGAGGTCCACCCACTGGAGCCGATCGACGACGGCCGGCGTCTCGAGCGCTGCGGGCAGCTCCGAGCCGATCTCCTCCGCCACGATCGGCTCGATGCGCAGCAGGGTCGCACGGTAGAAGGCCTCCGCCTCGGCCCGCTGGGCTGCGGGGATGGGGGCTGCGGCGTCGCCGAGCCTGCGGTGGGCGATCTCGCGGACCGCCTCCCAGTCGATGAGCCGCGTCCCGGCCCGGCGCATGATCTCGCGCGAGGCGACGCTGGCGCCAAAGGCGAGCAGGCCACCGACGAGGATGCCCGCGCCGAGGCGGGCGGTATGGCGTGACATGCGGACCAGTCTAGGGGATGGCGCCGGCCGGCTCGATGCGCGCCGCTTCGACGGAGGGCAGCCGCTCCCCGAAGAGCCTGGACGCCACCTGCACGAAGGCGTCGACCTCGCCGGTCGTCGCCACGCGATGGGACGCGCCGGCGCCGCGGGGTGCGCGGGCGGCGAGGGCGTCGAGCAGATCCTCGACGGCGAGCGCGGTGGTGAAGGCCGAGTCGACGAC